>CALUQJ010000103.1 GCA_944322865.1 Candidatus Gastranaerophilales bacterium | reverse complement strand
GAATTGATGTCTAACACAAAATATGCAAAAAGAGTAACTCCAATGGGTATCCCGCATACCAGATTGGATGATTTACCGGACCTTATTGAAGTGCAAAAAAAATCCTTTGAATGGTTTTTGAAAGAAGGCTTGAAAGAAGAATTACTTTCATTCAGCCCTATCAAAGATTATACCGGAAGATTGGAATTGCACTTTTTGCCTAACTATACTTTCGATAACGCAAAGTATACGATTGAAGAGGCAAGAATACACGATGCAACTTATGCAAAACAATTACGCGTAATGGTAAGATTAGTTAACCGTGACAGCGGTGAAATTAAGGAACAGGAAGTATATATCGGTGATATTCCGACAATGACTGACAAAGGTACATTCATTGTAAACGGTGCCGAACGTGTAATCGTTTCTCAAATCGTTCGTTCTCCTGGCGTATACTTCAAACGAGAAGTATCACCGGCAGGTAAACGTTTATACAACGCAACTATGATCCCGAACCGCGGAGCATGGTTGAAAATAGAAACTGATTCAAATGATTTAATCTACGTTAAAATAGACAAAAACAGAAAAATTTTAGCTACAACATTATTGAAAGCTATGGGTATCACAGTTTCTGAAATGGAATCTTTATTCACACACTTTGAATTTTTGAAAAAGACTCTGGAAAAAGATACAGCAGAAACAACAGATGATGCATTAATTGAAGTATACAAAAAATTAAGACCTGGAGATCCTGCATCTCCGCAAGGCGGCCGCTCAATTCTAGAAGCACGTTTCTTTGATGAAAAGAAATACGATATTGGTCGTGTAGGTCGTTATAAATTAAATAAAAAATTAAACCTGAACGTTCCTGCAAGCCAGAGAACATTAACTGTTCAGGATATCGTAGCATCAATAGAATACTTAATCAATCTAACTTATGATGAAGGTTCAGTAGATGATATCGACCACTTAGGAAACAGAAGAATCCGTTCAGTCGGTGAGTTGTTACAAAACCAGTTTAGAGTCGGTCTTTCAAGAATTGAAAGAATTGTAAAAGAAAGAATGACATTGCAGGATTCTGAAACCTTAACACCGTTGAACTTGCTGAACACAAAACCGTTAGTAGCTTCATTGAAAGAATTTTTCGGAAGTTCACAGTTGTCACAGTTCATGGATCAGATTAACCCTCTTGCTGAATTAACTCACAAAAGACGTATTTCAGCATTAGGACCTGGCGGTTTGATGAGAGAACGTGCAGGGTTTGCTGTTCGTGACATCCACCCTTCACACTACGGACGTATTTGTCCTATTGAAACACCAGAAGGTCCGAACGCAGGTTTGATCGGTTCACTTGCAACGCACGCAAAAGTTAATGATTACGGATTTATCGAATCCCCGTTCTTTGTAGTAAAAGACGGCGTTGTAACAGATGAAGTTGTTTATATGACAGCTGATGAGGATGAAAACTTCCGTTGTGCTCCTGCTGACGTTAAGTTAAATCCTGACAGAACATTCAAAGATGAATATGTTCCGATCCGTTACAGATCTGAATTTATTATGGGCGAATCCAAAAGGGTTGACTATGTAGGTATCTCACCTATCCAGATCATCTCAGTTGCGACGGCTCTTATTCCGTTCATTGAACACGATGATGCTAACCGTGCCCTGATGGGATCAAACATGCAGCGTCAATCAGTACCGCTTTTGATTACCGAAAGACCGGTAGTCGGAACAGGTATGGAAAAACGCGTTGCAAAAGACTCAGGTATGGTACTTGTTTCAGATTGTGACGGTACAGTAGAACGTGTTGTTGGTGAAGAAATCATAATACGTGATCAACACGGCACACCGCATTTACATCAATTAATGAAATATGTAAGAAGTAACCAGGATACCTGTATTAACCAACGCCCATTGGTACATGAAGGCGATAAGGTTAAGGCAGGTGATATAATTGCAGATGGTGCTTCTACCTGCTGCGGTGAACTTTCTTTAGGTAAAAACGTAATTGTTGCGTATATGCCTTGGGAAGGTTACAACTATGAAGACGCGATTTTGCTTTCTGAAAGATGCGTTCACGATGATATATTTACATCAGTACACATTGAAAAATTAGAAATAGACGCAAGACAGACAAAACTCGGACCGGAAGAAATAACCCGCGAAATTCCGAATGTTTCAGACGATGCATTAAGACACTTGGACGAACGCGGTATTGTTCGTATCGGTGCAAGAGTTTATGCTGATGATATTCTTGTAGGTAAAGTTACACCTAAAGGTGAATCAGAACACCCGCCGGAAGAAAAATTGTTGAGAGCAATCTTTGCTGAAAAAGCAAGAGATGTAAAAGACAATTCATTAAGAGTTCCTCACGGCGAAGGCGGCAGAGTACTCGACGTAAAAGTATTTGACAGAGAAAAAGGCGATGAACTTCCACCTGGTGCAAATACGGTTATCAGAGTATATATTGCTCAAAAACGTAAGGTATCTGTAGGTGATAAACTTTCAGGTCGTCACGGTAACAAAGGTATTGTATCAAGAATATTGCCTAAAGAGGATATGCCGTTTATGCCTGACGGAACACCGGTTGATATCGTATTGAATCCGCTTGGTGTACCTTCCCGTATGAACGTAGGTCAAACTTATGAATTACTTCTCGGTCTGGCAGCGTATTTGACAGGAAATCACTACGAAGCTCCTTCTTTTGATGAAAGATATGGTGAAAACCAATCAGAAATAGCAACAAGAGAAGAATTAATAAAAGGTATTAAAGAATCAGGATGCGACTGGGTTGAACCTTCAGGTAAGGTAAGACTTATTGACGGTCGTACAGGTGAACCGTTTGATGAACCTGTAGCTGTCGGACTTTCATATATTCTGAAACTTGTTCACCTTGTAGATGATAAAATCCACGCAAGAAGTACCGGTCCTTATTCACTTGTAACCCAGCAGCCGTTAGGTGGTAAAGCACAATTCGGCGGTCAAAGATTCGGTGAAATGGAAGTTTGGGCACTGGAAGCATACGGCGCAGCTTATACTCTGCAAGAAATGTTGACAATCAAATCAGATGATGTTAACGGACGTAACAGAGCATATGAAGCAATAGTTAAAGGTGATAACATTCCAAGACCGGGCATTCCGGAATCCTTCAAGGTACTTGTAAGAGAATTGCAAAGTATCGGTTTGGATATTGCGGTAGCGAAAAAGGATGGTGCGGAAGTTGATCTGATGACCGATATGGATGATTTGAGAAAATCAGCGCCAAGACGCGTGTTATCAGATATGGATTCAGAGTTGCTGAATATCAACTTCTTTGAAACACCAACCACATTCGGAGATATATAAAATAAGTTAACTGTGAACGGTGAGCAGTGACTGTAATATAGAACAGACCTTCCACCGTTCAGGTTTTCAATAATTTAAAGGAGAAATAAATGTCAACCAGCATAGATTATTTTGATTATATACGAATAGGCATAGCCTCCCCGGAAAGAATACTTCAGTGGTCACACGGGGAAGTAACAAAGCCGGAAACAATTAACTACCGTACCTTAAAGCCGGAACGTGACGGTTTGTTCTGCGAAAGAATTTTCGGACCGTCAAAAGACTGGGAATGCTATTGCGGTAAATATAAAAGAGTAAGACATAAAGGTATTATCTGTGAACGCTGCGGTGTTGAAGTTACAGATTCAAAAGTCCGTCGTGAAAGAATGGGGCATATCAAATTAGCAGCTCCTGTTTCTCACATCTGGTTTTTGAAAGGTATTCCTTCATATCTCGGTTTACTTTTGGATATGACTTTGAAAGATCTTGAGCAGGTTATTTACTTTAATAACTATGTAGTTCTTGACGGTGCAGAAAGCCCGTTCAAAAAACTTCAATTATTAAGTGAAGAAGAATATGAAGATTATATGGCAGAAAACGAAGATACTGAATTAAAAGTAGGGATCGGAGCTGAAGCTATAAAAGAACTGCTTTCAGAAATTAATGTAAAAGAACTTGCAGAAGAAATAAGAACAGAACTTGCAGGCAATGTAAATTCTGTACAAAAGAAAAGCAAATTAATAAAACGTTTAAGATTGTTAGACAGTTTAATTTCATCCGAAACAGATCCAACCTGGATGATTATGGATGTATTACCTGTAACCCCGCCTGATTTAAGACCAATGGTACAATTGGACGGCGGACGTTTTGCAACATCTGACTTAAACGACTTATACAGACGTGTAATCAACAGAAACAACCGTTTACAAAGACTTTTGGAAATGGGCGCACCTGAAATTATTGTCAGAAACGAAAAACGTATGTTGCAGGAAGCCGTAGACGCATTGATAGATAACGGACGCCGCGGCAGAACTGTTGTCGGTCCTAACAACCGTGCATTAAAATCATTATCAAATATTATTGAAGGTAAACAAGGTCGTTTCCGTCAAAACTTACTCGGTAAACGTGTAGACTATTCAGGTCGTTCAGTTATCGTAGTAGGTCCGCAATTGAAATTAAATCAATGCGGTTTGCCGAAAGAAATGGCGATAGAATTGTTTAAACCTTTTGTTGTAAACAAATTAATTGAAAGAGGATATGTCCAAAACATAAAATCAGCTAAAAAACGTATTGAGCGTTCAGAGGCAATAGTTTGGGATATATTGGAAGAAGTTATTGACGGTCATCCGGTATTGCTGAACCGTGCACCAACCCTTCACAGATTAGGTATTCAGGCATTTGAACCAATTCTTGTAGAAGGTCGTGCAATACAGTTACACCCGCTTGTATGTACAGCGTTCAACGCTGACTTCGACGGTGACCAAATGGCAGTTCACGTTCCTCTGTCAATTGAGGCACAGACAGAAGCCAGAATGTTAATGTTAGCAACAAACAATATTTTGGCACCTGCAAACGGAAAACCTATTATTACACCGACACAGGATATGGTCTTGGGTATGTATTACCTGACAATTCTGAAAGATCCTGAAATGGATCCGAAAGGTTATTTCTATAACTTTGCGGATGCAATATCAGCATTGGAAGTCGGAGTTATTAACTTGCACGACAAGATCGTTGTAAGAGATGAACACGGTCAGCGTATAGAAACAACTGCCGGCAGAATCATCTTCAATGAAGCTGTAAGAAAGGCTCTTGCGTAAGTTAATATTGATAAAAATAGTCACTTGTATTCTCGGTATATTATGTAATAAATCGGGATAGCGCTAAAGAAATAAAAGTAAAAAGGATATATATAATATGGAAACAACATATGCACACGGTAAAAAAACTGTAGAATTCATCAACAAGCAAATGGACAAAAAAGGATTGAACAATTTGCTTGCGCAGATGTATCTTGAGTTTGGCGGCGCCAAAACTGCCGAGCTTGCAAACAGTTTGAAAAACTTAGGTTACAGATATGCAACAAAATCCGGTACAACCATTTCTATTGCAGATTTGCAGGTTCCGGCAGTTAAAAAAGAGATGTTGCAAGAAGCAGAAAAAGAAATCGAAAAATCAACAACAAGATATTTAAAAGGTGAAATTACCGAGGTAGAAAGATACACCAAGGTAATTGATACCTGGTCAGAAACAACGGCGAAATTAACATCAAGCGTTGTTGATAACTTTGATAAATTAAATCCGGTCTATATGATGGCATTCTCCGGAGCGAGAGGTAACCTTTCACAGGTATCTCAGCTGGTCGGTATGCGCGGCTTGATGGCAGACGCACAAGGTCAGATTATCGACTTGCCGATTAAATCAAACTTTAAAGAAGGCTTATCCGTTACAGAATACATCATTTCATCATATGGAGCACGTAAAGGGCTGGTAGATACAGCGTTGAAAACAGCCGACTCCGGTTATTTGACAAGACGTCTTGTTGACGTTGCGCAGGATGTTATTATCCGTGCTGATGACTGTCATACAACCAAAAGTATTAATATGAAACCTATTACAGACGGTGATACAGTTATTGTTCCGTTGATAGACAGATTATTAGGACGTACAATTGCAGAAGATATTGTTGATACAGACGGAACAGTTCTTGTTACAGCCGGTACCACAATGGATCGTAATGATATTAAAAAGATATCACACCTTAACTTAACTGAATTAAAAGTTAGATCAGGTTTGACCTGCGGTCTGGAATACGGTATCTGCCAGAAATGTTACGGCTGGGCATTGACGACTCAGAAACTTGTTGATATCGGTGAAGCAATCGGTATTATAGCAGCCCAGTCAATCGGTGAACCTGGTACGCAGTTGACAATGAGAACATTCCACACCGGTGGTGCTGTCGGCGTTAAGGATACAATGAAAGAAGTTACTTCTAATATTGAAGGTGAAGTTGTATCAAACGTAAAAACAAGAGAATTGAGAACAAGACACGGTGATGTTGTTCAGATATCAAACTATGAAGCAGATATTGAAGTTAAAGGCGACAAAAAATCTGAAAAATATCATATCCCTGCCGGCTCTACAATCTTCTTTACCAATGGTATGAAGGTTAAAAAAGGATTCAAACTCGCACAGTTTGAACCTGCATCACAGGGCGGCGGCTCCCGTTTGACAGAAAAGGCAACAAAAGATATTACGGCTGACTTGAGCGGTGAAGTTCTGTTTGAAGATTTCATTGCAGATGAAAAGAAAGACAGACAAGGTAATATCTCCAGAACAACCAATAAACAAGGTATTATCTGGGTATTAGGCGGCGATGTATATAACCTTCCAGGCGGCTCCAAAGTTCTTGTAAAAGACGGACAAAAAATTAAAGAAGGTGAAAAACTTGCTGAAACCTTAACTATATCAGAACATGGCGGCGAAGTAAGATTCGGCGAAGATTTAGTTATTGAGGATGTTAAATTTGAAGGCAAAAATATCAAAAAAATCGTCCAAGGTAAAGAAATCACAATCGTTATTGCTTCATTGATTCCTGAAAATGCGACATTTGAGCAAACTAAAAAAGAACAAATCTGGACAGTTAAGAAAACTAACGAAAGATACATTGTGAAAGCCCCGGTAGACACAACCGTTGAAAACGGCATGATTATCGCAGAACTTATAGATGATGATTGTGCAGTAACTTCATCCGGTGAAATCAGATATGTAGACGTAGAAGTTGACGAAAACCAAATTATTACCAAACCGGGAGCAGTAGTATTTATTCCGGAAGAAATACATCAGATATCAAAAGACAGTACCTTAAAAATGGTTGATAACGGAGCATACGTTACAGCAGGTACCGAAATAGTTAAAGATGTATACTGCCACCTCGATGGTATAGTTGAGTTTAAGGAATATAACGATATAATCCATGAAATTACAATCAGACCTGGAGAAATTCACACATTACCGAGTGTTTCAGAATTGAAGGTTGATGAAGGCGAAGTTGTAAGTGCCGGAACAGTTATTGCTGACGGCGTTACAGCTAAAGAAACTTCAATCGTAACAATTATGGATTCAACTCTTGATGATTTGACTATTGACGATTTAGACGAAGAAATAGATACAAGCCTGAGTTTAGATGAGGACAATATTTCAAATCAGCCTATCCAAATCCTCGTAAGACCTGTACAGGTATTGAATGTAGATCAAAAAGATGTTTCTATTAAATTTAATACAACAGATGATTTGATAGACATAGTTCCTGTAACACAATTACAATATAAAGACGGCGCAAGAGTAAGAAACCTTGACGGTTCAACTATCACAAGAACAAGCTTGGTTCTTCAAATGCAGGGGTATCTTTCACACCTTAAAGGTATGGTCGAACTGGATGAAAAAGAAAACTTAAGAATAGTAGTTCTTGAAAACCTGATAGTCCGCCGTGAGTTTGAAGGTAATGCAAAATTGTTATCATCATTACAAACAGAATTACTTGTAAAAGACGGTCAGACAATTGAGCCGAGAACACCTATTGCAAAAACTCAGGTTCTTGCAATAAATGCCGGCGTTGCATCAATCAAATCAGAAAAAGAAGATGCAAGAAGATTGTTGTTAACAAGTTCAAATTATGAAACTAATATACCTGTACAAGGTAAAGCGGTTGTTAAAAAAGGCGACTTTGTTAAACTTGACAGCCTTCTGGCAGAATCCGAAGAACGTTCAACTGTTTCTGGTCAAGTAATAGCTGTTAATAAGGGCGAAATAACAATCCGCGCAGGACGTCCTTACTTAATCAGCCCTGGTACAATGTTACAGGTAGAAGCCGGCGCCCTTGTACTTCGCGGTGATAACATTGCCACATTGGTATTTGAAAGACAGAAAACAGGTGATATCGTTCAAGGTTTGCCGAGAGTAGAAGAACTTCTTGAAGGTCGTAAACCGAAAGACTGCGCTATACTTGCAGAAGAAGACGGTATTGCAGAAATAGAAACCGATGATGATATTCCGCGCCTCTTCCTGGTCAATGAAAATGGCAGAGTAGAGATTAAATACGCAATTGATTCAAATATCATAGTCCACGATAAGCAAAAAATCACCAAAGGTCAGGCATTAACAAGCGGTCCATTGAACCCGCACGACGTTATCAGACTTTGTGGTCCTGAAGCTGCACAGCAATACCTTGTAGACGAGGTACAGCGCGTATACCGTTCTCAAGGTGTAGAAATTGCAGATAAACACGTTGAAATCATTGTTCGTCAGATGACTAAGAAGGTCAAAGTCGTTGATGCAGGTGATACAAACCTGTTACCAGGTGAACTTGTTGAACTTCAGGTATTTGAAAAAGCAAATGAAGAAGCTAAAGCCAATGATAAAACACCTGCAACTTGTGAATACATGTTGTTAGGTATCACCAAAGCGTCATTGAATACAGACAGCTTTATTTCAGCGGCTTCATTCCAGGAAACAACAAGAATCCTGACAGAAGCAGCAGTAGAAGGTAAAAAGGACTTGCTCCGCGGATTAAAAGAAAACGTAATTATCGGTCGTTTAATCCCTGCTGGTACCGGGTTCCACCATCTGTCTAATGCAAATGAAGAAAGAGATCGTGAAGAAAGAAAACGAGCAGTTGCTCAGAGAAATCAGGCAAGAAAACCTTCAGCGATTTTGGAAGAAATCGAAGGTATGTTTGGCTCACCTGACTTCACACTCGATGAAGACGAAGAATAAAAATCCACTGAAAACTATATAAAAACAAAAACCCTCCCTGGTGGAGGGTTTTTAATTTATGAATGTGCCGAAAAGTGACTAAGAGGTTAAGAGTTTTTGTATTAAGGACTTGAAATTTTTGGAACGATAGTGTATAATGGGAATATGAAAAACAAATTACCGAGGAAATATAGAATAATCAGTAGGGTGTGTCGTTTGGACGCATCGGAAAATCTTGTTTTTCCGCGATTTGTCGTTATGCATAATGGCGATGTCGGCATAGGGAAAATGGCTGAAACCCTT
>CALUQJ010000102.1 GCA_944322865.1 Candidatus Gastranaerophilales bacterium | reverse complement strand
GCTCTCCGATCTTGGAGTGCCTGGGTCTGCTGTTGCAGTAATCCTTTCACAAGCAGTGTCCGTTATATTATGTTTGTTTTTTATAAAATATAAATTCCCGATTTTGCATATAAAACGAAGCGAATGGCGGATTAAATTTGATAAAGATTTTTATGATTCTGCATATGAGCACTTAAGAGTTGGTGTTCCAATGGCAATACAGTTTTCTATAATCGGTATTGGTATTATAATCATTCAGAGTGTGTGTAACACTTTTGGATCAGATGTTATAGCCGCGGTTACTGCTGCTTTGAGAATAGAACAAATCGCAACCATGCCTATGATGTCTTTCGGGGTTGCACTTGCTGCTTATGTTGCACAAAATTTTGGAGCAAGAAAGTTTAAAAGGATCAGACTCGGCATTATCAAAACCTCTACGATAAATATTATCTTGAGTATTGTAATGGCTTTTGTAATGCGATTCTGGGGGACAAATATAATAGCGGCATTTATGGGTACAACGACAAATGAGATTATTAATATCGCGCATCAATACCTTTTGATAAGCACTATATTTTATTTTTTCTTAGGTCAAATTTTCATCTACAGAAACGCGCTGCAAGGTATGGGCGAAACCTTATTCCCGCTGCTTGCCTGCGTTGCCGAACTTGTTGTAAGATCTTTTGCGGCTGTCTATCTTGCGGTTAAATTCGGTTATATAGGAATGTTCTATTCAGGACCTATAGCATGGATTAGTGCTTCCACCATTCTTTTCTTCGGGTATTTGGGAAGTATAAAGCATATTATTTTTAAAGTAAAACAAAAATTACATAATTAGGTTACTTGCAAAGATAAAAGTTTTATGCCAAAATTCACAATGTTAATGAAATGCACTAATGGTAAAGGAGGGTGTTATGTCAACATTTATAGAAGATATTGTAGCAAGACAAATTCTTGATTCCCGTGGTAATCCAACGGTAGAAGTAGATGTTAAACTGACAAACGGAATTGTTGGTCGTGCGGCAGTGCCGTCCGGCGCTTCAACGGGTATTTTTGAAGCTCTGGAACTGCGTGACGGTGACAACCATAAATATGGCGGAAAAAGTGTTATGCGTGCCGTTAACAATATCAATAACATAATTGCTCCTGAACTTGTTGGAGAAAAAGCTTCTCACCAAAAAGAAATTGATACTTTTATGATAGATATGGACGGTACGGAAAATAAATCCAAACTTGGAGCAAATGCTATATTAGGAGTTTCGCTTGCCTGCGCCAAAGCTGCATCATTGGCTTATGGCATGTCTTTATACAGATATTTGGGCGGAATTAACGCATTAACCCTGCCTGTTCCGATGATGAATATTATTAATGGCGGGGCGCATGCTGATAATAATATTGATTTTCAAGAATTTATGATAGCACCTGTCGGCGCAGAATGTTTTAGTCACGCTATACAAATGGGAGCAGAAGTTTTCCATGCGCTAAAAAAGGTTTTACACAATAAAGGTCTTGCCACATCTGTTGGCGATGAAGGCGGCTTTGCGCCAAATCTTGGCTCTAATGCCGAAGGTATTGAGGTTATTTTAGAAGCGATAGATAAAGCAGGTTACAATACTAATCAGATAAAGATTTGCCTTGATGTTGCATCTTCCGAATTTTATGAGGACGGTATGTATAAATTAGCCGGCGAGAAAAAAATATTTGATAGCACGGAAATGGCTGAATTTTTGACAGAATGGACGAATAAATATCCGATTATTTCTATAGAAGACGGCATGGCAGAACAAGACTGGGACGGCTGGGCACTTTTAACCCAAAAACTCGGACATAAATGCCAGCTTGTAGGCGATGACCTGTTTGTGACGAATAAAAGACGTCTGGCTGAAGGTATCAGGCGACATGTTGCAAACTCAATTCTTATTAAGGTTAACCAGATAGGGTCATTGAGTGAAACACTTGATGCAATTTCAATGGCACATGCAGCTGGATATACCTCAATAATTTCGCACCGCTCAGGAGAAACCGAAGATACATTTATTGCAGATTTAGCTGTTGCAGTAAATAGCGGTCAGATTAAGACCGGCTCAATGTCCCGTTCTGACAGAATTGCAAAATACAATCAATTGCTGCGGATCGAACAGAAACTTGGCTCCGCGGCGAAATATTTAGGTTTGCAGGCATTTAACGGACAAAAACGCGCGTTTAATGTTTGCGAATAGGACATATTGAAATAAAAACAAGGCAATGTGGATATTCTGCATTGCCTTGTTTTTTATATATAGGACTTGAAATTTTTGGGGCGATAGTGTATAATGGGAATATGAAAAACCAATTACCGAGGAAGTATAAAATAACCTGTAGGGTGCGTCCTTTGGACGCACCGGAAAATCTTGTATCTTCGCGTTATGTCGACCGGCATTATGATGATGCCGGCATGGAAAAAACGGCTGAAACCCTTGTCCTGAGCGGCTTTTCGGGGGGGGGGGGCTCCTATCTAAGCCCCGTGCGGCTTTCCACCCTATCGACTCAAAAACAATCTTTATCAACGACAC
>CALUQJ010000101.1 GCA_944322865.1 Candidatus Gastranaerophilales bacterium | reverse complement strand
GACGACTCGTTCATTTCAATCGCGTGTTTTCTCTTTCTTTGGCGTCGCGTTTCTTTCTCTTTTGCATCGCAATCAAAGCGCATTGTGAGCGTAGAGTGAAACGGCGACGCGAAGGCGGCGGCGTTGACACTCGTAATTCGCGAACAAGCAAGCAAGAGAAAGAAATGTGACATTAGATTTTAAGGTGATTTTTGAGATCCCGCAAGGTAAAAATTACCGTGGAATGCACACATTCTCGTTGCGG
This sequence comes from Candidatus Gastranaerophilales bacterium, assembly GCA_944322865.1. Taxonomy (GTDB): domain Bacteria; phylum Cyanobacteriota; class Vampirovibrionia; order Gastranaerophilales; family Gastranaerophilaceae; genus CALUVH01. Next base: position 2,886 of record CALUQJ010000101.1, on the reverse strand, counting down.
GATGACGGCGCAACGGTTATCGTTATTAGCCGGCTTTTAAGTCTGTACTGCATTCTAAGTTTGTGCAAAAGGCGACAACACAAATCTCGTTCCAATGTATAAGAGCACACTTCGTGTACCGCTACTGGATGACGGCGTGACGATTACTTAATTTTTCAGCGTACTTTGCTTTTGGGGTCAAGAATATCTCGTACAGCATCCCCTATCAGATTAAATGCCAGCACCGCGATAAATATTAAAAATCCGGGAGTTAAAAGCCAAGGTCGATAAATTATATTCGTATATTCCTGCGCCTCTTTTAACATATTACCCCAGCTTGCGTCTGGCTGTTGTATCCCTAGTCCTAAAAAGCTTAAACCGGATTCTGACAATATGTAAGAAGGTACAGATAATGTCATTGCAACTATTACAAAACTTGTTGTCTGAGGAAGAATATGTTTAACTATTATTCTCAGCCGTGATGCACCGATTGACTTTGCTGCCTGTACAAATTCCTGATTTTTAACGGATAAAACCATGCCTCTTACTACTCTGGCAAATCCTGCCCAGCCTATTAATGCAAGAATTACAACTATCAGCATAAAACGCTGAATACTCGTCATTCCCGCGGGTAATATAGATGCAAGAATAATCAACAAGTAAAAACTCGGAATAGACATAACCGCTTCTGCAAAACGCATCATTACTGCATCGACTTTGCCGCCAAAATATCCTGCTATCCCCCCGTATAAAAGTCCGATAGGAAAAAGAACAAATAATGCCAGAAAGCCAATGGTCATTGAAATTCTTCCGCCAAAAAGTATTCGGGAAAACACATCTCGTCCGTTGATATCTGTACCGAGCAAAAACAGTCTGCCTTCTTCATCTGTTGTTACCAGATGTTTTTTCATCGGGATAAAACCTAAAAATTTATACGGTTCACCATCAGCAAAGAATTTAAGGTAATGTTTTTGACTCCGGTCTAAACTGTAAACAATCCGCAATTCTTCCTTATCAAAATCACGTTTGTAATTGTATGTATAAGGGCTGGAAAACTTTCCGGTTTCGTCAATTGTAAAAATCTTGGAAGGCGGTACATACGCCATGCTTCTGTCAGAAAAATCCTTTGTATAAGGGGCTATTATATCCGCAAACAAAAGCATAAAATATATAATCCCGAGAAGTATCAGAGCGATTTTAGCAAACCGGTCTTTCATTAATTGTTTAAATAAATCTTTAATCATGCCTGCCCTCCATTCTTTTGTCTTATACGAGGGTCGGTAATTATAAGGAGAATGTCAGCGATTAAATTTCCCAGTACAAGCATTATTGCTCCCATCATTAAAGATGCCATAACAAGATTTATGTCGGATTTTAAAACAGCTTCAAGAATTAATCTTCCAAGCCCCGGATACTGAAAAACATATTCGGTCAGAGCTGCCCCGCTTAATAATCCTGCAAATTCAAATCCGAGCAGTGTAATCATCGGATTAACTGCATTACGTAGAGCGTGTTTAAAAATGACCTTAAATTCACTCAAGCCTTTAGCGCGTGCAAATTTGACATAATCGCTGTCTAATACATCCAGAAGATTTGCCCGCATTTGTCTTTGTAATCCGGCAAGGGAAAGCGTAAACAAAACTGTTACCGGCAAAACAAGATGTCTGGTTATATCACAAACTTTCTCGGTAAAACTCATCTCTAAAAAGTTAGAGGAAGTCAGACCGCCAACCGGAAACCAACCGGTTTTGACTGCAAGTATTAACAACAAAACAGCAAAGAAAAATGACGGTATCGCCATTCCGATACTTGTTAAAATCGTCAAAAGCCTGTCAAGCGGTGATTTCCAGTTTATTGCGGCAAGTATCCCCAAAGGCACACCAACGCTCCAGGATAAAAATATTACGATTACAGTAAGTAACAATGTATTCGGGATACGCTCTTTTAATTTGACACTAACAAGTTCTCCATTTGAGGTTACCCCTAAATCACCTTTTATAAAAGACTTTGCCCATTTACCATACTGAACAATTATTGGCTTGTCTAAGCCGAGCCGCTCTGTTTCCCTTTGTAGAGTTTCTTTTGAAACTGAAGGATTGAGCCTGAGTTCGGCAAGAGGGTCAACAGGCGACAGACGGATTATAAAAAAGCTTATTAAAGACACTATTATTAACAATGGAATTGTTTGCAGTATACGTTTAAAAATATATTTCAGAATCTCCATTATTTATCCTCCCGATCGATATAAATTTCTTCTATATTATAAGTTATACCACCTAATGAGGACGGGAATATGTTTTTAAATTTATTACGTATCGCATAAATTCTCAATGGTGAATATATATATATCATTGGTTTTTCGTTATAAATTATTTCCTGATATTCATCATAGTATTTTTTACGTTCATCAAAATCAGTTGCCAGAGCGCCTTCTGTGAACAGATAATCAATTCTTTTTTCCCAGTCAAAGCGCTTAGAGTTCAAATCTTTTTCCAGCCGCATATTATATACATGCAGTGTCCCGTCAGAAAGCCAGACATTTTTTCCGCCGTTCGGTTCTAACGGTGAACCGGTAAATCCCATTATAACCATATCCCAGTCAAGACTCGATACAAGCTTATTTACAAGAGAATTAAATTCTATAGGTTTAAAATTAACCTTCATTCCTAAATCTTCAAGATCCTGTTTAACCATAACGCCTATTGCTTCGCGCTCTGTGTTGCCGGCATTTGTTATCAGGTTAAACTCCACGCGGTGTCCTGATTTGTCATAGAGTTTTCCGTTTTTATCCCAATAAAACCCGGATTTTTTCAAAAGTTCATGTGATTTATCTAAATCTCTGTCATAAGGTTTTAGTGCTTTGTTAAGAAATATGGAATTAAGTCTTTCTGCTGTGAAAAGCGGTTC
>CALUQJ010000100.1 GCA_944322865.1 Candidatus Gastranaerophilales bacterium | reverse complement strand
GGTGGTGCGATAATGTCTCCACTTATAGGCGGCGGCATGAAGGTCGTAGGCAAAGCAGGACATGAATTGGGTAGCAAAGATAATGTTCATATTGATGGCGATGTTAACAAAATCACTCAACACAGTTATGATGGTTCAGATGATATTTCACAACTTTCAAGAGAAGAGTTGAAACAAAAATTACAAGAGGGTCATAAACTTGAGCGTTCAGATATAAAAGAAATTCAGATTCCGAAAGGCGAGTTTACTGCGCCATCAGCAAAATTTGCAGCAACACAAGATGCTTATATCGACATGTTATGTAATTATGCGTATGATTTTGCTTATCTTAATGCAAACATTAAAGATAAAACAATTTTAGCAAAAGCCATAAATCAGATCGGAAATGAAGGAATGGATTTTACTGGCATTGAGCATCCTTTTAGGGTAAATAATTCTATTAGCGACAGAGGAACGACCGATTTTAACGGTACTTCTAAAGTCGAAATCAATACAAGAAGATTGGGGCTGCCTGATGAGTTTAATAATGATGTTGCTGAATTATCACACCGAATTTTTCATGAAAAACGTCATGTATATCAAAATATACAGCGTTCACTAGGTTTTGGGGAGAATGGATTAGCTCCATTGGAATTATATTCGAAAGATTTAGCAGAAGGAAGATGGAATACAACAAACGCTACTCAAGCTCAACTATATGATCATGTTAAAAATAATAAATATGATTATAATGTCGCTCGTGATGGGAGATTTCCGAATAATGTGAGTGAAGAGGATATAGATTATGGGATGATGGTCTCAATAAACCAAGCTAATTATATTCCTGGAGGATCTGCTGAATACTGGACACAATTTGTAGAAGAAGATGCGGAGGGGATCGGGCTACTTTGCGGCAAAGTCGTTGAAGAACTCATAAAAACCACACCTGCTGATGCTTCAAAAATATCACCGATTGCCAGAGCTGCAAAGTATGCTCAGGATAACAATATCGATTTTGATGACGCATATAAAATAATTAAAACATCAGAAAAGAAAATAACTCTAAAAAAACAACCGGCTGCAAGAAATTTAGCTCCTATTGAACAGGTTGCAATGAGAGAAATAGAAACAAGAATAAGAAACCTGTATCCAAATATTTCCGAAGAACAAATGAATTTTATAAAAGACGACGCAATAAAACTTATGAATAATCCTAAATATTCTAATATGTACTATCTAAATTTTGTAGATAAAGTTGTTGGGATGTATACAAATTCATAATGTTTTTTCCAATATGCATCAAGAATTCTTCTTATTATTACCTGAAGCTTTTCTGTCAACTTACCTTTTAATTCGGCGTGTTTGCTAAATCCTTTATTATTTTGTCTGTTCCATATAATCATTTTCAAGCGGATCCGGCAGCATTCCCATCTGTTCTCTGATTAATTCCGGTACTTCGTATGTTTTTAACAATTCTCTGTATGTCTGTTCTGTATCAGATATTGTTTTAGCCGCCTTTTCATCATCAGGAATACGAATAGAATATTGAATGCTTACAACTCCTTTTTTTACAGGTGTAATTTTGAAAATCGAGTATGAAATATATTTTTTATTTTGTTTTAGATTTATTTCATTTGTTGTATAGCTGATGAGGCTGTCTTTTTTGCAAGTTTCATTTGCTATAAGTTTAAATCCTTTAACCGTATTCTGACTTTGGACAATCATATCAGCCAGTTTTTCCGGTGAATTTATATCTGAACGAGTATTTACTCTTACTATGGATTTGTAGTTATAAAAATTCTGTTTTCTCGGCAGATAATAGTTAGAAATATCATTTTCATCATACGCGGAATATTTGAGTACAAACTTTTGTTCGCCTAAATTCAGCGGATATATATGCGGTACGGTTTCTCCGTTTTGATTTAACACATTTGGAAATATAGTTTTATAAAAGGTCTGAAAATATTTCTGGTCTAAGGTTTTAATATTAGCCTTATCTGCCGGAACATTTATTTTAAGGAGCGCTACATTTGAGCCTGCGATTTTATTATCTTCAATTTTTATAATTTTGTAGAAACAGCCGCCTTCACTTTTTTCTAAAAAAGAAATTGCCATTTTATATTTTGTTTTTTTAGCACTGCCGATAGTTCCGGCTGCTCCATAATACTGCTTGCTTGCGGCAAAGGTTGAATTTAGATTAATACCTGTCTTACTGTATATCAATGATACCATATCCGGAGTTTTATTTTGTTCAAAGCCTTCTGTAAGATATACATTAGTAAGATCGTTACCTTTAGATGTTGTAACTTGATAAAATTTTAAATTGTGATTAAGAAAGGCTGCCGGTACAATTTCAGCAAGCACAGGCTGTATTACAACAAATAATAATCCGAAAAGTACAAATAACGTTAACAATAATTTTTTCAAAACATAATCTCCATAGTTATAAAAGTTACAATCTTTCGTTGAAGTTGAGATGATAGTTTTAGGATACCTCAACTGGTCGTATACAACCGAATACTTCAAATATCGAAGAGTCATTTTTTGAATAAAGAAGTACCCATTAGCTGACCATAATCATGGTACTAAAAATAAAAAATATGTCAATTAATTAATAAAATTTTAGTTAACAAATTATTTTGTAATTTGAAATATTTTAAGATAAAATCAATGTATAAATTTGAGAAAGAGAATGAAACAGAAACGAATTTTGTTTTTGCAATACTCTCGGATAATGATAAAATTTTTATACCAGCACATTAGCAGGAATATTACAAGGGAAAATATAAGATATTAAAAAATTCTGCACACAATGTTTTTTATTATTTTCAAAATTTTGATGATATATAACATTTTAACAGTCATCAGGATAAAACTTTTAAAATTTATGGGAAATAATCTATTAAACGCCAACATAAAAAGGACTGGCTAAAGCCAGTCCTTTTTATGTAAAAACTCCGCTGACTGTACGACATTGGAACTTTTTACCCAAATACTGTATGAAAAAATTGTTAATATTAATAACCTGAAGATTTATTCCATGATAAAATCATATTATGCATTATAAAGATAAAATATTATATATAATAGCAGGTGCAAATGGCAGTGGTAAAAGTACTCTTGCGGAAGTTCTTTTGAAAGAAAAGAATTTGGTATTTCTTAATGCTGATGAAATAGCGAAAGAAATTGCACCAAATGCAATTAATAGCGTTCCTATATCTGCGGGCAAAGAATATTTTAAACGCTTAGCACAATATTTTAAAGATGATCTGTCATTCGCTGTAGAATCAACTCTTTCTGGTAATAATATTACAAGAATAATAGATAAGGCTAAAAGTCAAAATTACAAA
>CALUQJ010000099.1 GCA_944322865.1 Candidatus Gastranaerophilales bacterium | reverse complement strand
TGCGTCAGAACGACACACCCTACTGATTATTCTATACTTCCTCGGTAATTGGTTTTTCATATTCCCATTATACACTATCGCTTTAAAAATTTCAACCCTTTACTAACCTACTGAAAATATTTCTTATATATAAATCATTTATTACTCTTCAGACGCGGATTGTATGACAGGCTATAAAAAAAGCATTCGCTTTGTAACAGTACAAGAAATTTTAGATTATTTTGGGTATGAGCTTAAAATCGTGCCAAAATACTTCACCACGGTAATTTGCCAAATTTTATTTTGGGGTATAATGCATCTATGAACATAAAACAAACAGCGCAGGCAGGGATTTTTTATCCTGATAATAAAGAAGATTTAGAAAATTTATTCAACAGATTTGACGACGGGCATGTCGCAAATTACGATTCCCGTGTAATAATTGTGCCCCATGCCGGCTATATTTATTCAGGGCAGACCGCGTTTAATACTTATAAATTTCTTGATAAATCAGTTAAAAATATTTTTATTTTTGCTCCGTCACATTATGAAAGACTTTATGGCTGCGTTATAAGCGGCTATGACTCTTTTGAAACACCGTTCGGCATCCTAGATGTGAATACAGAATTATCTAAAGAATTTGCGCAATTTTGTGATTGTGATATAAACGATGCTGCTTTTGAAAAAGAGCACAGTCTTGAAGTTCAATTGCCTTTCATTAAATACTTTTTGCCGGATGCTAAAATCATACCTGTTCTCTACGGGTGTGAAAATTTTAAAAATTTAGCAGAAAGCATCTCGCGTTTTTATCAAAACAAAGAAAATGCATTTGTAATCTCAAGTGATTTGAGCCACTATTATCCGGAAAAAGATGCTGCGAAAATTGACGAATATACTGCACGTATGATTGAAAGTAATGATATAAGAAATTTTGAAGTTGAGCAGGCATGCGGTGCTGTCGGGATTTGCGGGGCTGTAAATTTTGCCTCCCTAAATGATTATACCTTCATAAGAACTGATCTTACAACATCAGCGCGTGCAACCGGTGACACCTCGCGTGTTGTAGGCTATGGCGGTTGGTTCTTGTATGAGGGTGATAAAAATCAGTACATAAAAGAGAATTATTCTGATTTTTTAATCAAAACAGCACGCGAAAGTATTCAATCAGGTTTGCAATTAGGAAGTTATCCGCCGAAAAATCTCCCTTGTGTTTTGGAAGAAAACGGAGCCTCTTTTGTAACTTTGGAAATTAACAACAATCTACGCGGATGTATAGGTTCAATAATGGCACATCGTCCCTTAATTAATGATTTATATAAAAATGCCCACGCGTCGGCATTTTCAGATCCGCGTTTCAGACCGCTTTCAATGGAGGAATTTCCGCTCATAAAAATAAGTATTTCTCTTTTATCAACCCCTAAACGTGTTGAATTTAAGACTGAAGAGGAACTTCTAGACAAGTTGCGTCCTGAAATTGACGGGCTGATTATACGCGACAGAAACTATCAGGCTGTATTTCTACCGGTTGTATGGGAGCAGTTACCGGATAAGCATGAATTTTTAGAGGCGCTTAAACAAAAGGCAGGCATGCCGTATAATTATAAATCTGATACTCTTGAAGCCTTTATTTTCCAAACAATTTATATAAAAGAATAATTCATTGACAAAAAAATAATTTTAAAATACGCTAAAATTATAGAGTAGTTGAAAGGGGACTTATGAAAAGATTTATCCTGATTTTAGCGCTGCTACTTACAGGTTCAATGGTTTTGGCTGTAGATGACGCGGCACTTTTAAAAGAAAAATCCTGCCAGCAATATATAAACGAAATAGGTACAACAATACTTAATGCCAACAAAATAGACAAGCATATTGTTTTTACTTATAACAAAGATGAATACAAAAAAACAATGAATGATCCCGCGATTACAAAACGTCAGATAATATTTTATAATGAATATTTTAAATACATAGATAATGACGATGAAATGGCGGCATTTTTGGCACACCAGATTTCCCGCGCCGTAAAATCCTTTAGCGGAGAATGGGGCGGATTTGTAAGTTCTGCACAGATTAAGTTTGCACCCAAAAAATATGAAATATTTGCTGACAAACGCGCCGTCGACTATATGGTAAATGCCGGATATAATCCGATTGGGCTTATTACTCTTTTAAACAAGATATATCCGCAAAATGTTCTTGATAAATTGATATTCCACAATCCGCCGACAAGAAGAATGGCTATTGTTTATGAATATATTTACAACAATTATCCGTATTATTTGGCAAATAATCCTTATATTAATAATATAAATTATCAAAATTTTCTTCTTAATTCAGTAGAAAACAGAGCAAAATTAAAAGAAAAAATTCAAACAGGATCAACCAAAAGGATAAAATATGATTAAATATGTTACATTGTTTATGCTGGCGGTTGTTCTTAGTGTTAGCAGTGCCTTTGCCAATACTCCGCTAAAAGATGAGTTGGTCGAACAAACACTTGCCGGTAAAGAATTAACCAAGCCAGAACCGAACTTAAAATACGATTATCAGGATACGGATAAAGTTATGATACCGATTCAGATAACAAAAAAGATCTCATCAGCCGGTAAATACGGCGCGTATGAAGGTATGCCGCTTGAATTTATTGTTAAAGAAAACGTTATTTATAACAAACAAATCATAGTTCCTGCCGGAACAAAAGTTAAGGCACGCGTTGATATTATCACAGGCAAAGGTATCTCAGGGATTCCCGGTGAACTCTTTATAACTGACTTTGAAATACCAAATGTCCCTGGGTATCAGATAATGGAGCCGATCTCAAAACGCGGTCAAAACCGTACACTCTGGATATTACCGCTTAAATTGGCGCTCACGCCGCTGCCGCCTCTTGGCTCTTTTACAAATATAATCTTTGGTGGTGATGCGGTTATTAAGCCTAAACACACTCTTAAACTGTATTTTTATCCAAACTGGATTTAGAATATGTAAAGCTTTAAGCAATTATTCTCTTTTAGTGAATATCTTCAAGTTATTTATGCTTTTTGTGCATTTTTAATATTTATTATAAGTATTTGCGTTTTTTAAAAAAATATAAATAATAAAATTATAGAAATATGATATTATGATAAAGGTAATACTTTGAGTGTTTAAAAGAAAGGAGGCATATGAAACTTAAGGGTATTTTATGCAGTTTAGTTATATTAACGTTATTATTAATTACAGGAGGAACTCTTATGAGCGAAGCTAAAACAAGCGATTGGGATAAAACATTCCCTAAAAGTGACAAAGTTAATGTTGAAAAAGTACATTTCAAAAACAGATATGGTATAGAATTAACAGGTGATTTGTACACACCTAAATTAAAAAAGGAAGATAAAATGCCTGCAATTGCGGTATCCGGACCTTTCGGAGCCGTAAAAGAGCAGGTATCCGGTAGGTATGCACAAACTATGGCAGAACGCGGTTTTGTAGCACTGGCATTTGATCCTTCATATACCGGAGAAAGCGCAGGTGAACCTCGTGATGTTGCCTCTCCTGATATAAACACTGAAGACTTCAGCGCTGCGGTTGATTTTTTGAGTATTCAAAAAGATGTTAATCCTGAAAGAATCGGGATTATTGGTATTTGCGGATTTGGAGGATTCGGGTTGAATGCTGCTGCAATTGATACCAGAATTAAAGCAACGGTTACTGTTACTATGT
>CALUQJ010000098.1 GCA_944322865.1 Candidatus Gastranaerophilales bacterium | reverse complement strand
TAAGAGCGGACTTGTCCGCCTTTAGCGGGCGCCTGATGTGTAAGAGCAGACTTCGTCTGCCAGGCTAGCCTGCCTTCAGCCAAAGTAAACGCACTATTTTTTGTTGTAAACATAAAATTCTCCTTTAAAATTTACAGTACATGTTATATTATATGTTGTTTTCAATATATGTCAAGCTGAATTTTGGTGTTTACACTATTAAATTTCAATATTTAAAAAGTTATCCTTTATAAAAAAGGAATGTTTATGCAAGACAAGAAAAAATTATTAGGTTTAAAAATCAAAGAAATAAGAAGAAAACATAAACTTACTCAAGAACTTTTCAGTGAAACAATTGGGATAGAGCCTTCTTCGCTGAGTAACATTGAAAATGGCAAGAGTTTTCCATCTATGCAGACTATTCTTAACATAATGGATAAATTCAACACAGCCCCGCAGGAATTTTTTGATTTTCAGTATCTCAAAACAGAAGAGGAATTGGAAAAAGAGATCTTTGAAATTATAAAAAAACAACCGTATGAAAACAAAAAAATTATTTACAGATTAATCCGTCAATTTGCGGTATGACAAACCTCAAAGATAAAAAACAGGCGCTAAATTATCACGCACTCATCGGCTTTACAACTCTTCTGCCGGCTTTGTGTAAGTTAATAACTTCTTCGCATCAAATCAGACAGTTTAATCTCGCCAGAGGATTTGACAGCTGCTTTTTTCGGTTTTTCCACAACTGTTTCTGCCTTAAACTGTGTTAAACCTATTTTCATTTTGTCACTGTTTTTGCCTAAAAATATTCCTTGTAAAAATTCTATTATTTCTTGCATTTTTCCTCCAATCCTATTGTAACCCGATTGATTATTTCTATATCATTCATTAAAACGATTTTCCGCTACAATTACATTGTACTTTATGTTATATTATTTATACAGGCTGTTTATGGACTATAATTTGAACACTACTTATTATAAAACTTTAGATGAGAATTTCAACAGAGCGTTGGAATTGTACGCAACCGAGCTGCCGCATCAGGAACTTATTAACCTTTTGGCGGACGGCAATATTGTACAGAAACAAATTGCCGCGCTTAAACTTGATAATATTAACACTCAACAAGAAGCCGAAATACTTATGGCAAATCTGGTTGGGCAGGACGGAAAAATCAGAGAAGCGATTTCGTTCAGGCTGCAAGAGTTTTTAAAAGACAAAGCTTTGCACAAACTTTTTATCAACAATGCTTTTTCTGATATTTTTCTTGCCGCGATAGTTGATATCAACGGGAATATCTGCCGCAACATTATTGCTGCAATATCATATCTCAAAGATTATCCGGAATTTAACGGTTATTTTTGCGATAAACTCATTGAGCAAACTAAAAATCTGATATCGAAAGTTCAGGAATTTGATTTTCAAGAGGGCAAATACAAAATTAATAAAGAAGTTTTTAAGCTCTACTGGTGCCTTGAAACTATATGCTCGTTCACAGAATATATAAATCAGTCTATCTTAAAAGAAATTCTACGCCAAACCAAAAACATAGGAGAATACACAATCAGAGAAAAAACAGCTAAAATACTTTCCCTAATTCCTTGCGACAACGAGTTATCTGCAATGAAACAGGAACTTAAACAGGACAGAAACTACTATGTACGGCGGTTTTAAGAGATATATAAAGTTTTGTTAAGAATATTATAAAAATTATATACTTTTTACGCAATTTTTCGTACTAATATTACTTTATATAAGTGTACAGAGGAAAAATTATCAGGGAAATTAAAAGGAGAAAAACAATGGCAAGAGTTCTTATTTCAATGCCGGAAAGATTTCTAAACGAGATTGACGAAGTTGCAGGAAACGAAAATCGGACACGTTCCGAACTAATCCGAGAAGCCTTGAGAACTTATATGTACAGAAATCAGGTAAGAAATTCTCAAAAAGCTCTCAAAAATGCAGAAATACTCGAAGAACTTCTGGGATAAAACAAAAAAAGCACACGGGGAAAAATTATTAAGGGAAAAAAGATTGGAGAAAATTATGGAAAACGATTATTTAATATCATCAATTGACGAATACTTCGCAATACTTGACAGAGAAAATGAAAAACGTTCTAAATTAGTCGCTAAATCTCTTGTAAAATACTTGAAGAAATCTAAAGTTGAATCTAAATACGAAGCATTGCAGGCAGCAAAATAAGAACTTAAAAATCTTGGGGAAAACGAAATTAAACAATAAAGAAAACAGGTACAAAATTTGGGGAAAACAGAATTTTAAAAAAGGCTTACATCTTGTAAGCCTTTGTGGTTTATTGGGCAAAAATTTTTATGTCCGAATTTTAAATAATCATTATGAAAATTTCCCCGATAACAAATAACACCGTTCAACGGTATAATATACCTCAAAAAACTTATACCAATAATCCGGTTGAAAATAAGAACAATATAAGTTTTTCAGGCATACATTACAAAGACCTTGTGGTAAATACATTCGGCTTAAATCCGCTGAAGAATTTCAAAAATTTTTCTCCGGCAGAGTACAACACTTTGTCTGAGTGTTCTTTATCCCGTCTGCGGAAAGCCTATCGAAAACTCGAAAGTAAAGATTTTTTTCTCTATGAAGGGATAGCAGAAATTCACGATTTTGCGGCAACTGCGATGCAGACAGTATTTGACAACAGATTTGGAAAGAACAATTATGTAGTTCTTCCGATAGGGCGTTCTTTATCAAGTATCGGGAAAGTTTTAGGGTATAAAATCGGCGAAAATAATGTAGTAAACATTCCGATGAGTGATGCAAGGCGTTTTTTCACTGCGCCTTACTATATGCAATATCAGGAAAACTTAAATAAAGTCACGCTGCTAGACCCGATTGACAAATTTTTAGATTACCTTGCAAAACGCAATTTAAGCCGAAAAGATATCGAAACAAGCGGCAAAAACTATATTCTTACAGACTATTGCGTTTCGGGGTTATCGCTTGAAGGAGCTGAACAAATTTTCAAATCAGAGCTTGTATGGGGCAATAAAAAAAAGAATATTTTTGCAGTAGATTTTTTAAAACTGTTAGATGCTGTCACTTATGACAAAAATTCTCTGCCTGAAACGCTGAAAAACTATCCTGATATACCGTCAAGACTAAAAAATATTCTTTTTTCCAGCAGATATAAGCCTTATTCATTTGTCGGATCTGCAAACTTTTTTTATAAAATGAAGGATAACTCAAGTGAAAAAATAATTTCGGTCAGCGACAAAGCAACTAAGCTTGTCTGGTTTCATATGCTAGATTACGAGATGTCTAACCGCGGGATAAACAGATTTTCAATAAAGCCGGCAGAAAACAAGCCCTTTTTACATATAGAAGGTCAAAAGCTTGAGCCATGGCATGATATACAATCTCAATATGAAGCAGATATACGTAATGACCTGAATGAAATAAATAAAAATATAATAAGATTTAACGCGATAAATGCTGAAGAGATGTCAGCATCTGACACAAAGCAGTACAGGAATAATAAATTAAATCTTTACAATTTATATAATCAGTTAACGGAAATTTTAAAACAGCAAAATGACCGCCGTATGATATATATTTATTACGCATATAGAAAGAATTTAGCAGAAGACCTGGCAAAAATAAGCAGTTATTTGTCGCAGATTGGCAATGCTTAAAAAGCTTTTTCGCCCTCTCATATGGGGGCGGACAAGTCCACTCTTACATTCTTATAAACCGCTAAAGAATGACGAAAACAGCCAACAAACTGTACCCCGAC
>CALUQJ010000097.1 GCA_944322865.1 Candidatus Gastranaerophilales bacterium | reverse complement strand
GTTTTATGTTGCCGGTTCCCCAGAATTTTTTATTAAATGGAGCTTTGCCTGGTTCTATTGGTGATAAATTACTTTTATTCGTTGTGAGTTTAACTTCAGGTTTACTTTGTACTACTTTTTCAGCACTTGACGTACTATTGCTTGATGTTTGACCTATTGTTTCTGAAATAGATTTTGGTGCAGCATTGGTATTTTTAGTTATATTATCTAAAAACTTTTGCGCATCCGCTTGAGTTGAGAATGTTCTTGTTGGCTGCCCTTTAAGTTTTACATCATAAGTGCCGCGTTCATTCAGGATAATAGAGCCTGCATTTGCTTTTGGTTTGGTCATATTATCCATGAACTTTTGCGCATCCGCTTGAGTTGAGAATGTTCTTGTTGGCTGCCCTTCAAGTTTTACATCATAAGTGCCGCGTTCATTTAAAACTATTTGATTTTTAGAAATTGTATTTTGTGATTTTGCCGTGGATTTTGCATCTGAAACAGCATTGTTTTCTGCTGGTTTTAACTCAGCGGCTTTTGCTGGCTGCTCTTGTTGTGTTTGCAATACCGTTGGCTCTGGTTTTGCTGCTTGTCCGTGCTGCGTTTGTTGAGCAGCTGGCTCTGGTTTTGAAGCTTGTCCGTGTGACATTTGCTGAGCAGCCGGCTCAGGTTTGGGTTGAGCATTCTGTTGCGCTTGCGGTATCTGATGTTCCGATGTTTGCGGCTTAACAGACGCTGAAGGATTTGTTTGTGCGCTCTGCGCATTCTGTAATGTTTGCTCAGGTTTAACAGGTTTATCTGCACTCGATGCTGCTAAATCTTTATTACGTTTTCGATAGCCATTTGTATCATATTTTAGTATCTGACCTATTTCCAGTTTTTTGTGCTGCGCTCGATATTCTTTTAAATTTCTTACTCTTTGTGGTTTGTCGTTACCATGAAAATTTACTGCTGAAACTCTTGTCATAAAACATCCCCTGTTTTTTTATTTTCCCATACAAAAATATAATTTCCCCGTATTCTTATAAACAATTTTTTCTAACCAAAATTGCCTGAATATTTAACTCTGTTTTAACAATTGTTAACAATATATGTATTAAGTTAATATAAAGAAATCACTTAACAACGGTATTTGTAATATAATTAGGGAATAGGAGAGGGAGAAGTTATGATAGATAAAACAGCAATAATCCACCCGACAGCACAAATAGCAGACGATGCAATTATCGGACCTTATGTTGTTATAGGTGAAAATGTTAAGATTGGAAGTAAAACAAGAGTAATCTCAAACGTGCATATTGAATTTGCGGAAATTGGCGAAAGATGTACAATAAGTCCTTTTGCAACAATAGGCTCTGAACCTCAGGATTTGGGGTACAAAGGCGAACCGACAAAAGTTGTAATTGGTAATGATACTATAATTAAAGAAAATGTAACAGTTCACAGAGGAGCAGCATGCGGTGATTTTACAACACGTATCGGAAACAAATGTCTACTTATGGTAGGCTCTCATGTTGCACACAATTGTGTTTTGGCAGATGAAGTCATTCTTGCAAATCTTGTAACTTTAGCCGGTCATATCCATGTCGGTTTTGGTGCATTTATCGGCGGCATGAGTGTGTTCCACCAGAACATCAGAATAGGTGAAATGGCTATTGTAAGCGGATTTTCAGCATCTCGTCAGGATATTTTGCCTTATTCAAAAGGCGAAGGCAGACCGCCGGTTCCGCGCGGCTTAAATGTCGTTGCAATGAAACGCCGTGGTATTCCTGCTGATATCAGAAACCACACAAGAGAAGCCTTTAAACTGCTTATCTCTGATGAATACAACACCACTCAGGCTATTGAAAAAATTAAGGCTGAAATCCCGATGAATAAATATATTGAAAACATGATTGATTTTATTCATACCTCAAAACGCGGTGTACTTTTAAAATCCCACAAATCAGGTTATCAATGCCTTGAAAGTGAAGAATAATTTTCAGGAGGCTTTATGCCTCCTTTTTTAATCGTTTATCAAAAATTTTTTATGCTACTATATAATTATGGCAGTATATTTTTTCTATGGTGAAGAAGAATTTAATATAACAAATGAAGTTGAAAAACTCAAGAAAACTCTGGATAAAAACTTTCTTGAAATGAGTTTTAAAACCTATGACAACCCGAAATTTCCGGATCTAATTTCAATTTTACGAACTCAGCCGATGATGTTCGGCAAAATGCTTATCATAATCAAATGCCTTGATTACTTTTCAAAAACTTTTGAGGATAAAGAAATCAAGCAGATAACAGAAGCGCTGGATGCTAATACGGATTCTGTAGATATTGTATTTTTAGCAGAACTTCCTCGTGATGAGGGTAAAAAACTCGACAGCAGGAAAAAATTCTTCAAACTTTTGAAAAAATATAACGCACAGGAATTCCCGACAATTCCTACTTACAAAACAGCGGAACTAGAAGGCTGGGTACAAAAACAGGCAAAATCAAAAAAAATTAAACTGGAACAAACCGCCCTCACAACTCTCATAGCACAGGTCGGGAATAACCTACGACAGCTTGATAGCGAATTGGAAAAGCTTGCACTGCTCGCTTATCCTAAAGATCTTGTGACAAAAGATATGGTTCAGGAAATCTGTATTGCAAACGAAGATTTATTCGCTTTCTCCGACTACCTTATGCAAAATCAAAAAGATAAAGCGCTTTTGGAATACAGAAAATTACTTGATAAAAAACATCCGTTAGAAATTCTTGCAACATTGCAAACAATGCTGCGCCGCTGGATTATACTCAAAGCTAAATCCTCAGAATGTTCATCAATGGAGCTTTCACGACTTACAGGGCAGCACGAATATGTTGTAAAATTGACACTACAAAAACTCAAAAAAACTAATCTCAAAGATCTCGTTTATTTAAAGCAACGATTAACCGATACTGAATATAAAATCAAATCCGGTCAGCTTTCAAATCCCGAGGAGGAGGTCGAAAATGCTTTCATATTCTAACTATTTATATGAAAACTATCCGTTCCTTATGCGGTATTTTGAAAGCGGGATTAACAATTCCGATAAAAACATTGCGCACTGTATTCTGTTTTACGGAAATGATATTCAGGCACAGTATGAGCTTGCTCTGGAAATAGCCAGAATGCTCAATTGCACAGGTACGCACACTACTGAATGTAATTGTCTTAACTGCAATTGGATTAGAGAAAACAAGCATCCAGCAGTATTAACAATCTCAAAAGTAGATAACAAGCCCTCTGATGATACATCAAAAACAGTTATTTCTATAGATCAGGCACGGATGATTAAAAATGACTTGCTAATAACAAGTGAGTATCACAGAGTTTTGATTTTTTGCGATAAAGACAAAGACGGCAATGTCTGCGGGTTAAATGAAACTAATTTTCAAGAGCCGACTGCCAACGCTCTTTTAAAAACTTTCGAAGAACCGCCGCACAGAACTTCTTTTTTCTTTTTAACAAATGATAAAACCGATATGTTATCAACAATAATTTCTCGTGCACAATGCTTTTTTGTCCCTTCAAAAAAAGAAGAATCGCGTGATTTTTCACTTGTTAAAGAGGTTTTAGACGATTACCTGGAACTGGACAGAAATGAAGTCTTGACAATGAATGACAAACTCCTAGAGCTCTGCAAAGAAGTTGATCCGCGGGAAGTTTTTACGCAAGCACAGAACTATCTGGAAGGGATGATAAAGTCAAATATTTACAATTCGCATCTAAAGATGAAATTAATTCATGATATACGTGCTCTAGAAACTGCCAAAAAACAATTACAATTGAATATGAATATCCAGACAATAATCGAAAATCTTGCATTCGAACTTGTATTGAAATAATAAAAATGGATAACAAAGAATATTAAGATCGTCTTTTTTATACGAAGGACTTGAAAAATTTAGGAAGGTAGTGTATAATGGGAATATGAAAAACAAATTACCGAGGAAGTATAGAATAATCAGTAGGGTGGGCAAAGCGGAGTGTGCCCACCACAAT
>CALUQJ010000096.1 GCA_944322865.1 Candidatus Gastranaerophilales bacterium | reverse complement strand
TTAATTTTCCAATTCCTGATTCGCGCGATTTTTCCAGTAAGAGGCTTGATGCCTCCTACTGGAAGGGAATAAGGGAATAAGGGAATAAGTTCGTTACAAAAATAGGGCAATGCAAGATTTAAGCATTGCCTTATTTGGGTAAAGAACTTATTCCCTTGTCTTGGATTTGCTTGTCGATGCGTTCGCGAATAACAAGTACGCTTACGCTTTAACTCTTCGCTCACTTGCTCTCCACGCTCACAGAGTTTCGCCTGTTGTGCTTATGCACCACTGCGCCTCGCGTTAGATGGTACCGCTCACAACAACAACGAAAACAGCTTGGTTGCTCGCGATAAACGGGACTACGGCTGCTCCGCCGGCTCTACGCCGCCGTGTGCGCCCTTCGCCCTTTGCCGGCTCGCGCTCAGTCCGTACGGAAATTCGCTTTGCCCACTCTACTGATTATTCTATACTTCCTTTGTAATTGATTGTTCATATTCCCATTATACACTATCGCTCAAAAAATTTCAAGGTTATGTACGGAAGATTTTTACAATTCAATTTTTATTGCGCCTTGCCTGAAAATTTTCATATCATCATTGAATACACCTACAACTGTTGATTCAAGCCCTTTACAGTAATATCCGTAATCTTCTATCACAAGATCAGCCAAGCATCCCATATTTCCCAGTGCCTGTTCATAGGTTTTGGCTGACGGCTGATGAGAAAGATTTGCGCTTGTTGTGGCAAGGACATGTCCAGGGGCAATTTCGCATATCTCTTTAAAAACTTCATTATCAGGAACCCGAATACCGACTGTTTCCATATTTGAGGTTATGTAATAAGGCGTTGCGTCAGATTTTGTCGTGACAAGAGTCAAAGCACCCGGAAAATATTTTTTTACTAATTTTTGTCCTATTTTAGGGATTATTTGAACATAATTCAATAGGTGATAAACCTCGTTTGACATTAGAATAAGCGGTTTTTGGACTTCGCGTTTTTTAATTTCATAGATTTTTTTAACGGCTTTTTCTGAGGTCGGCAGACAGCCAAGCCCCCAGACAGTGTCTGTGACAAAGGCTATTACACCGTCATTTTCTAATACATGCTTTATTTCTTCTCTGTTTTTTATCATTATTTGCTCCTGCTAATTCTATTTATCAATCTTTCGGCGAGTTCTGTTGCGTAATCCATACCCAGCGAAATATTCAATCCTGTATACGTTACAAGGCAAACTACACCAACAACAACTATTTTTGTTATTTCCAGTAATGTTTTTTGCATATTCAAATAATGCGAAAGTACATACGCCGTTGCGATACACAAAACAAATGAAACTATTCCTGCAAAAATCATTTTGCATAAGTTTACAAACAATTCTTTATAGTTCATATCAAGCTTTTTCTGTATCAAAATACCTAATGCAACCGCATTAAACAGGGTTACAAGAGAAGTAGAGAATGTAATGCCGCCAATTCCCATGCCTAGAACACGCAAGAATAAGACATTTAACAGGTATTTCAAAATGATAGATGAAAACGCGATTACAAATGGTGTTTTAGAGTCATTAAACGAATAATAAACTCTTGTTATGGAATCCCTGAATACATAAGGCAGGATTGAAACCGACAAAAACCACAAGGCTTCTGTTACCATAAATGTTGCTTTTGCATCAAATGCCCCGCGTTCAAAAATCAGACTTACACCGTCATAGCCTACAACAAGTATTCCGATAATTATAGGTATTGCGCCGAAAAACAGGACACCTACACCTTTATTAAAATACTTTCTTATGCCCTGCATGTCATTTTCTGCAACAAGTCTTGAAAAAATCGGGAACAGCGGAACAAGAAACGCCGTGACAAGTATTCCGACCGGAAACTGAAAAATTCTGTTTGCATAACCAACAGCCGTCCATGCCCCTTCTCTTAATGAAGATGCAAAAAACATATCTACATAAATATGTATCTGTCCGACTGTAGAACTTAATATTGCCGGAAAAAGTAATTCACAGATATTCTTAAACTCCGGATTGTTAGTGAAATTTAAATTCGGTTTAAATCTGAAACCTATTTGTCGGATTTTTGGAAATTGTAAAAGAAACTGACAAATTGCACCGATTGTTGTTGCGATAGCCAGAACATATCCGTGCGGATCATGTTTGGTACACATAACCATAAGAATTATAACAATACTCATTACAATAGGTGAAAAATTCGGCAGCATAAATTCTTTATAAGTAATCAATAATCCGTAATAAATTCCGACAATACCGCCGACAATAAAAACAGGCGTCATTATCTGTAAATGTTGCGCCGCAAGCGATAGTAATTCAGGATTAGAATCTGAAATTATTATCTGCATGATTTTATCCGAAAATATAAAAAATATCAGCCCGAGCAGCGTAAAAAACATCACACTTGCGGTTAGAAATGTATTGTATAATCTATTTACAAATTCAGTCGGTTTAGCTTTCAAATCCGGTATTAATTTAGTAAACACGGCAACCGTTGCACTATGAAACGGTCCGCCGACTCCGCCAAGTAGTATAATTGCAAGTGAAGGGATTTGATATGCGTAAAAATAAGCGTCAGATACAGTATTTGCACCGTAATAATTTGCTATAACAACATCCCTTATAAAGCCTATTAATTTACTAAAAATCGTCACTACCGCAATCATCCACGCGGCTCTTAAAACACTTGTTGTTTTACCGTCATCACCAATTGTATTTGAAGTCATCTTTTTTCACCAATTCCACATAGAGTTCAATATGTTTTCCGTGCTGTAACGCATCGGGCGCAATAAAAGTTATGGTATTTCTGCCTTTTTTAATATATTTTGAAATGTCAATTCTTGATTGTTTGTCCGCAAAAAGTGCCCCAGCTATATCCAGAGTGACATCTTTCCCGTTAATCACACAGTTAAGTGTTTTGTCAAAAGAATAATTGTCTATAACAAGATTTGTTTCTTTACCTGTAGTATAAAAACTTTGTGTAATAGCTTGACCGGCGCCGGAAAGAGTAACAGGTTTTGTGCCTAAGACAATGTCGGTGTAATAATGCTGGAGTATTTTTTCATACGGTATTTTTAATTCAGATCCCATAAATCCTGCCCCGAACTGGCTTAACCCGACGCCGTGCCCGTAACCTCCGCCGTAAGCTTTGACAGATACTATGTTGCCGTAATCATCCTGCGCACATTCAAAAACAACATTTGCACTCGGCAGTGCCTTGCCATTGTTTACAAAAAGCCTTCTTATCACAAGTTCTTTTTGCACAATATAATTTTGGGTATCTGTTACAATTTCAAGCTCTACGATTTTTCCTGAATCCCCGCGGCGTTTTACGTTTAACGCTTGGAGATTACCGAGTTTGTCACCTTTGTTAAACGCCGGTTTTACAAATCCTGTTGCGGACTGTGCAACAAGTGTATTTTGTAAAGCGTCATGCAATTCCTGTGCTGTCCAATCCTTTTCCCAGCGGTAATAAGGAGAGCGGATATCAAAAGAATCCGGACGGGATTTATAAAATTCAGCGGCATCTTTGTCGTTATTTAAAGGTTTTTGCGTCAGAATATCTGCCTTTGCCTTAAGATAAGGTTTGTAGGGAGAAGGGAATTCTTTTGTGTTCGGATCAGAAAAAGCAAGCGAAAAACTTTCCGTATATCCGCCTGCGGTTGAACTGTATTGCGCAAGAATTAAATTTCGGTCAAAAAGTGCTACAACGCCTTCTGTTTCTTCTACCGCCTGGGTTGCAAGCGGTTTTTCGGTATTGGCGCCGTAATACACCTGACTAGCTACAGAATCTACCACATCATAATTCGGAGATGATTTAACCCGCGGCGAAAGCACGTAATTCCTTGCAGCAACAGTTTGTGCTTTTAATGCATTCAACCCGAACTCCACAGGCATTTCATTAGGTACAACTCCTTTTAAATATTCCTCAACTTCAATCATATTAACAAGATTAAATTTATCGTTGTTGTATTTAGCGAGTTCAAACGCCCCGTGGTATAATGCGGGTTTGCCTGCACGTTTTAAATCTTTTACCCCTAAAAGTCCGTTGTTGCAGGTAAAACGTACAGGACCTTGTGCTGTAAGTTTTGTCCCGTCAGCAAATGTTATTTCATATATACCCAAATTCCGTTTAACAGTTACATTAGAATAAGCAGGCATGGATTTTAGGAATTTGTTATTATCAAATATTTGTATATCAGATGTTCCGTAAATCGTTATATTTGAATACACATAAGTTCCGAAATTTGCATTGCCGATACCAACACGCACAACGGGAGAGCGCGGAACACTTGTTATTGCCGAATTATAACCGGTATCCATAGCCACC
>CALUQJ010000095.1 GCA_944322865.1 Candidatus Gastranaerophilales bacterium | reverse complement strand
ATAACGCGAAGATACAATGTTTTCCGGTGCGTCAGAACGACGCACCCTACTGATTATTCTATACTTCCTCGGTAATTTGTTTTTCATATTCTTATTATACACTATCGCTCTAAAAATTTCAAGTCGTTATATTAAGCTAAATATTTACATTTTTTAAACTAAATTTTTCAAACACTTTTTTTATTGTATAATATTGGTGAGGTAACCGATATTGAAACACTCAAGACTTACAGCTTTGATATTTATTGCCCTTATTCTCGGCGTGCTGGTTGGTCATTTTACCCCTGATTTTGCGGTTAGAATGCGTCCGTTTGCCGAAATATTTCTTCGTATGGTTAAAATGATTATTGCCCCGTTACTTTTTGCAACACTTGTTGTCGGTATTGCAGGGCACGGTAATGCTAAGAGTCTTGGAAAAATCGGGCTTAAAACCATTGTTTATTTCGAAGTTGTCACAACTCTGGCTCTCATAATCGGTTTAACTATGGGGAATATATTTAAACCCGGAGTCGGGTTTGTGTCCGGAACATCCGAGCATGCTATACATATGCAGGAGGCTGGACTTATGGCGGCAACACATGCTCATACCTCTATAGGTGCTATGGTTACGGACATATTTCCGACAAGTATTGTTGATGCTATGGCACAAGGAAATTTATTACAAATAGTCGTATTTTCCATTTTCTTTGCTCTTGCGATTATCGCGGTCGGCAAGACGGCTAAACCGGTTTTGGATTTATTAAATTCTGTTTCTCAAATAATGTTTAAATTCACGGAATATGTAATGTATTTTGCTCCTTTAGGAATTTTTGGGGCAATCGCTGCAACTGTGGGGGCTAACGGGTTAAGTATTCTCAAAAACTATGCTAAAGTTATCGGGGCGCTTTATGCGGCTCTTGCGGTTTTTGTTCTCCTTGTTTTGATAATAGTATGCAAAATTGTTAAAATATCATTCCGTAATCTTATAAGAGCGCTGCAAGGTCCGGCATTACTTGCTTTTACAACGGCAAGTTCAGAGGCTGCGTTTCCGCGTGCAATGGAAATTATGGAGCGTTTCGGGGTTCCGAAAAATATTGTGGGTTTTGTGATGCCGACGGGTTATACTTTCAATCTTGACGGAAGCACTCTTTATCTTGCTATGGCGGTTTTGTTCTCTTCTCAAATCGTCGGAATACATTTAGATTTAAATCAGCAGTTAATCATTATGCTTGCACTTATGCTTACCAGCAAAGGGGTTGCAGGTGTACCCCGGGTTTCGCTGATCGTTCTTGCCGGAACACTCGCAAGCTTTAACATTCCTATCCTGGGTGTTGCTATTCTTCTCGGTATTGATCAGATTCTTGATATGGGAAGAACTACTGTTAATTTAATAGGCAACTGTGTTGCGACAGTCGTTATTGCACGCTGGGAAAATGAATTTGATTATGACAGGATGAATGAATTTGTCCGGCAATCAAAAGAAGAAAGCCTGGGAGAAGATATTCGGCACAATATCTTACATATAGATGATGTCGGACAAGAAAACAAAGAATTAGTACAAACAGAAAAAGGATAAAACAATGAGTAACGAAACAAATACTAAAGTTGAGTACAAAGATACTTTAAATCTGCCGCAAACAACTCTTGCAATGAGAGCCAATGCAGCTGTAAGAGAGCTGGAAATACAAAAATTCTGGGCGGAAAATAATATTTACGAAAAAAATATTGCACAGCGTGACAAAACCAATTCTTTTGTTTTGCATGACGGTCCGCCATATTTGAGTTCTGAAAAAATCCACGTTGGTACTGCTTTGAATAAAATTCTTAAAGATATTTTAATCAAATATAAATCCCAATCAGGTTTTTATGCTCCGTACGTACCGGGATATGACGGTCATGGACTTCCTATTGAAAACGCTGTTGTAAAAAATATCAAGGGCGGAAGAAGTGCTTTAACACCTGTTGAGTTACGTCAAAAATGCCGCGAATTTGCGCATAAAAATCTTAAAGGTCAGGAAAATGAATTTAAACGCCTCGGGGTTTGGGGCGACTGGGAACACCCATATCTTACTATTAATCCTGAATTTGAAGCTGAACAGGTCAGAGTTTTTGGCGAAATGTTTAAAAAAGGTTATATAGAAAAAGGGCTTAAACCTGTTTACTGGTGTGCGTCTTGCGAAACAGCGCTGGCTGAAGCGGAAGTTGAATATGCTGATCATACATCTACCTCAATATATGTAAGATTTAAATTTGATGAAGAGGATAGACAAAAAGCATTTAAGGCAGCAGGAATTGACAGTCGCAAAGATTTATATGCTGTAATCTGGACAACTACTCCTTGGACAATTCCTTCAAATATGGCAATAAGCCTTCACCCTAAATTTGAGTACACTTTCTTTGAATATCAAAGTGATATCTATCTTGTAGCACAGGAACTTCTCGGCGCATTTCTAGCTGATGTGGACTGGAAAGAAGAAGATATAAATGTTTTAGGTAGCTGTATCGGTCAAGATCTAGAATTACTCAAAACCCAACATCCTATTGCCAACCGGAAATCTCCGATAATTTTAGGTGAGCACGTAACGCTTGATGCCGGAACTGGCGCTGTTCATACTGCTCCGGGGCATGGGCTTGAGGACTATGAAGTCGGTTGTAGATACGGTATTGATGTGTTTTCACCGCTCGATGGCAGAGGTATTTGGACAGAAGCGGTTAATGACAAGGATTTAGAAGGCGTTCCTTATTACAAAGGCAACAAAATTGTAATAGAAAAACTGGCAAATTGCGGCGCATTACTTGCGCAAGCTGATATTCAGCACAGTTACCCGCATTGCTGGAGATGTAAAAATCCTGTTATTTACCGTGCAACACCACAATGGTTTGTTAAAGTAGATAAATTCAGACAAGAAACTCTTGAAGCAATTAAAAATGTAAAATGGATTCCTGCAAGCGGTCAAGCACGAATATCTAACATGGTTGAAGGTCGTTCTGACTGGTGTATTTCCCGCCAGCGTGCCTGGGGGGTGCCAATACCTGTTTTCTACTGCAAAGAATGCGGAGAGGTTATCGTAACTGACGAAACCATAGAAAATGTCGCTAAAATATTTGAAAAAGAAAGTTCTGATGCCTGGGTTAAATATACGGCAGATGAATTACTTCCGCAAGGCTTTAAATGCCCTAAATGCGGTAAAATACATTGTTTTGCAAAAGAAAACGATATTATGGATGTATGGTTTGATTCCGGTATAACCTGGCGTGCTGTTGTTGAAAAACGCTCTGAACAACTCGGTCATACCCCTGTTGATATGTATCTTGAAGGTTCTGACCAACACAGGGGCTGGTTCCAATCCTCACTTTTAACTTCTATTGCAACCCAGGGGAAAGCACCTTACAAAACAGTTTTGACGCATGGTTTTGTATTTGGTGAGGACGGTCGCAAGATGTCTAAGTCTTTAGGAAACTATATAAGACCTGACGATATCATAAAAACCTATGGCGCTGATATTTTAAGACTCTGGGCAGCATCTGTTGACTACAGAAATGATACCAAAATCGGTGACAATATCGTAAAACAGCTTGTAGAAATATTTAAGAAAACCAGAAACACTTCAAGATTTTTACTTGGAAACCTGTTCGATTTTGAGCCGGATAAGGATTATGTAGAATACAATGACCTTAAAGCAATTGACAAATTTGCCCTGCATAAATTAAATCAGCTGGTTATTCAGGTAACTGAAGCATTTAACAATTATGAATTTTATAAATACTTCCAGCACCTGCAAAACTTTGCGGCAGTAGATTTGAGTTCATTCTATCTGGATATTGTAAAAGACAGACTTTATACAGCCGGCAAAAAATCTTTATCAAGACGGGCATGCCAGACAGTATTGTATGAAATATCACAAACTCTTGTAAGATTGTTAGTTCCTGTAATGCCGCATCAGGCTGAGGATATCTGGATGAGTGTTCCACAAGCCCAAAAACGCGGTCTGGAAAGTATTCTGCTTTCTGATTGGCCAAAAGCTAACGAAAAATGGACAAACAATGAAATCGAAGCTGACTTTGAAAAAATTCTTAAAGCCCGCGAAGTTGTAACACGCGCAATTGAACCTTTGCGTGCCGAAAAGCAGGTCGGCAGTTCGCTTGAAGTTGCTGTTTATATAAAAGCTGATGACGATTCTGTTTTGAAAGCTAATGAAGATGAATTATGCAATATCTTTATAACCTCTCAGGCTTATGTAGTTGATAAAGAACCTGAAAATGTCTTGACATTACATAAAGAAGAATGTTATACTGTATGGGTTACCAAAGCAGAAGGTGAAAAATGCGCCCGCTGCTGGAAGTACAGAAAACTTAATACTGACGGCATTTGTGATGAATGCCAGGATGCAATTAATTAATATACTTTCATAAAGGTGATTTGTTAATGTTTGTAAGGCAGTATAACTGCCTTTTTTTTTGTAACAAATTGTTAATATAAGTTGTAAAAGTCTGAAGATTTTAAATGTATGTGCCGTAATCA
>CALUQJ010000094.1 GCA_944322865.1 Candidatus Gastranaerophilales bacterium | reverse complement strand
CAATCGCGTGTTTTCTCTTTCTTTGGCGTCGCGTTTCTTTCTCTTTTGCCTCGCAATCAAAAGAGAAAGAAATGTGACAATAGATTTAAGGTAAATTTTGAGATCCCGCAAGGTAAAAATTACCGTAGAGTGCACACATTGCTGTTGCGGAATGACGGCGCAACGGTTATCGTTATTAGCCGACTTTTAAGTCTGTACTGCATTCTAAGTTTTTACAAAAGGCGCCAACTCCAATACCGTTCCAATGTATAAGAGCAGACCTGTCTGCCCCATGGGGGAGGGCAAGCTAAAGACGCAAGTAAACTATGTATACATCTATCCACTTTAATTTTGTTTATGTTATAATAATTTCATAGACACAAGGAGATATTATGGAAAATTTAAGAGATAAGTATGAAGTAGTTATCGGACTGGAAGTTCACGCACAATTAAAAACAAAATCTAAAATATTTGCGCCCGATGGAACTGCCTTCGGTAAAGAACAAAATACAGAAATAAGCCCGATTACGCTTGGAATGCCGGGGGTTTTGCCGGTGTTAAATAAAGAAGCAGTTAATATGGGAATACTTACAGGGTTAGCGCTTAACTGTGAAATCCCTGAACGATGCAAATTTGACAGAAAACAGTATTTTTATCCGGATTTGCCTAAAGGATATCAAATTTCCCAGTATGATGAACCGATTTGTGTTAACGGATATCTCGATATTAATGGAAAACGTATAGGGATTACCCGTGCGCACCTTGAAGAAGATGCGGGGAAACTTGTCCATGCCGGTGCTGACGGACTTGCCGGCTCCAGTTATTCGCTTGTCGATCTGAACCGCGCTGGTACTCCGCTTTTAGAAATTGTTTCTGAGCCGGATATGAGATCGTCTGATGAAGCTCGTGCTTATATGGAAGAATTACGAAACATTGTTCGCTATATTGGAGTTTGTGACGGCAACCTGGAAGAAGGCTCTATGAGATGTGATGCTAATATTTCTATTATGCCTAAAGGCTCCAAAGTGTTTGGAACACGTGCTGAAATTAAAAACGTAAACAGTTTTTCAGCTTTGCAGCGCGCTATCGAATACGAAATAGACAGACAAATCGAAATAGTTGAAGATGGCGGTGAAGTTGTTCAGGAAACACGTTTGTGGGATGACAATGCCCGCGAAACCCGCTCAATGAGAGGGAAAGAAGATGCACACGATTACCGTTACTTCCCTGAACCGGATTTGATGCCGTTGAAAATTTCAAGAGAATGGGTACAGGAAATTAAAGACAAAATGCCTGAACTCCCTTCTCAAAAACGTCAAAGATACATGGGACTGGGACTTAGCGAATATGATGCAAATGTTATCGTTGAACAAATGGGACTTGCTCTGTTCTTTGATAAAGTTTTGGAACTCAGTGCTTCTCCGAAAATCGCAGTAAACTTCATTATGGGTGAAATTGCAGCTTACTTAAAAGAAGAAAAAATTGAAATTTCTGATACAAAACTTACACCGGAAAATCTTGCCGAACTTATTTCTCTGATTGAAAAAAATACGATCTCAAATAACATCGGTAAACAAATTATCATAGATATGATGAAAGACGGCACTAAAGCCTCTAAAATCGTTGAAGACAGAGGGTTAAGCCAGATTTCTGATGAAGGTGCAATTAAGGCAATTGTTCAAAAGGTAGTTGAGGCTAATACGGCTCAGGTTGAAGCTTACCGCAACGGAAAAACCCAGCTTCTCGGATTTTTCGTAGGACAGGTTATGAAAGAAACCAAAGGTCGCGCTAATCCAAAAACTGTTAACGAACTTTTAAAAGAAATTTTAGGATAATTTTATATAATATACAGCGGCGGACGATTTGAAAAACGTTCTCCGCTGTTTTTACAAGAGGGATTTATATGTTTTTTAAACGAAGCAGTAAAACAAGTATGGAATGTGAAATTTTTCAACAGCCGGAAATTCTTGACCATATTGTTGAAAATTATATAAGTGATGACAACTATATATTATTTGATATCCCGGCAGATGTAGACAAATTCATACTGGTTGCAAGCGGATCATCATACCACAGCGCGCGCTTTGCGGCTGATTTATTCGGAAATATTGCGCAATTAGAAGCGCGCGCCATTTATTCCAGTGAATTTTTACTTAAATCAGCAGTGCCACACGCTGATAATATCTTATACATATTCATAACTCAATCCGGCGAAACTTCTGATACTAACAAAGCGCTTGTTAGGGCAAAACAGTTTGGAGTGCGCACACTATGCATTACAAACAAAAAAGATTCCACAATATGGCAGGCTGCTGATTTCAAAGTCGATTGTCATGCCGGTCAGGAAACCAGTATTGCCGCGACTAAGTCGCTGACTGCGCAAATGCTTTGTCTTGCACTCATTGTACTTAAATATGCCGGATTAAAAGGAATTGATATAAATCATTATATTGAAGATTTGCACGGACTTGCCGCAAATTTAAAAAAAGCACTTAGTTTACGTCCGCAAATCAAAATACTGGCAAAATTCCTTGCAAAATACAAAAATATAGTGATAACCGCTGACGGTATATCTTATGCTCTGGCAAAAGAGGCATGTCTGAAAATTAAAGAAACCTCTTATTTAAATGTTATCGCAAGCATTCTCGGAGAATTTATGCACGGGCATGTTGCAATACTCAACAATAAATCAGCTTTGTTACATATTTGCGTAAATGATTTAAGCTACACTGCAATTAAGAATTTAAATAAAATAAAAGAGGACTACAACCCGCCGATTTGTATTATCGGAAACGGTAATGATAAAGTTAGACCAAAGTACAACATTAATATAAATATTGAAAGCGAAATGATAAAATCGTTTGCGGTTATAGTCATCTGTCAGCTTCTTGCACTAGAGATAGCAACACTTCTGGGGCGTAATGTAGACAAGCCAAAAGGCTTACATAAAGTTGTTGTATAATTTTATACAGGCGTTACGCATGCTGTAATTGCATCAATAAGACGTTTTACGCGGACTATTTCAATTTTATCAAAATCAGTTGTATTAGCATAAGGTATTATTGCTTTTTTAAACCCGGATGCCGCTGCTTCATTCAAGCGTTTTTCAATATTGCTAACGGGATGTATTTCTCCTGATAGCCCTATTTCACCAATAATAACAGTTTGGCTGTCAACGACAACATCACGTGCGCAGGTCGCAACAGCAAGTGCAATGCCTAAATCCGCACTCGGTTCATCAACTTCAATGCCGCCCATTACGTTAACATAGACATCCTGTTTAGAAAGATTTAAGCCTACTCTTTTTTCAAGTACCGCAAGAATTTGAAGTAGTCTGCTTGTATCAACTCCGTTTGTAACGCGTCGTGGAGTCGGATAAGGAGTTGTACCGACAAGCGCCTGCACTTCAACAAGCAGCGGACGTGTGCCTTCATTTGTAACAATAATGGCACTGCCGGGAACTGCAACCTGAGAACGCTCATTTAAAAACAGTTCATTAGGATTTTTTACTTCTCTAAGCCCGTCTGAATGCATTTCAAAAATGCCTACCTCTGATGTGTTTCCGAAACGGTTTTTCATTGCACGAAGCATTCTGTAGGATTTATATTTATCTCCTTCAAAGTAAATCACAGTGTCAACCATATGTTCTAAAACCTTTGGACCAGCAATATTTCCGTCTTTTGTAACGTGTCCTATAACAACAATCGTAATATTTTTGGTCTTTGCAATATGCATCAAAAGATTACAACATTCACGAATCTGAGTAACACTGCCGGCAGAACTTGCAACGCCTTGAGAATATATCGCCTGAATACTGTCTATAACAACTACATCCGGTAATATATCCTCTATTTCTGTTTTTATATTTTCCATGCTTGTCTGCGGGTAGACATAGAGGTTATCTGAGTTAATTTTTAATCTCTGGGCGCGAAGCTTAAGCTGACTTGCGCTTTCTTCTGCGGATACATATAAAACTTTTTTGTTACTTTTGCACAGTTCCCCGCTGGTTTGCAAAAGTATTGTAGACTTACCAATTCCCGGGTCACCAGCAATAAGTACAAGTGAACCTTGAACAAGTCCGCCGCCTAAAATCCTGTCAAATTCTGATATGTTAGTGCTTACCCGGACTTCGTCACCGATATGAATATCTTTTAATAGTGCAGGTTTTTCTGTATTAACAAATTCATTCACTGGTGAATTGTTAATAGCAGGCTTTTGGGCATATTGAAATTCTTCCTGAAAACTTCCCCATGAGCCGCACTCAGGACATTTACCAAGATAACCTGCTGTTTCATACCCGCATTCTGTACATATCCATTTAGATCTTACTTTTGCCATAAGTAGATTATAGTACAAGCGTAAAACTTCGGTCAAGTCCGATGAATAAGTTAGGTGTTTAGAATCTGAGTTAACATTTGATAAAAATACACCCATACATCTATTCCGTTTTGTAAAAAAAAGTTTTATAATCTTTACATAATTCCATGTTTATTATTAGAATATGGTATATAAAAAAGGATTACTAAATTGTTAAACAACAACTTCGAAAGTTTTGATAATTCTGAAACATCCGCAAGAAAATCTGCATTATTGCAAGAAAGAGTAGGGCTTGTTTCAGCGCATATGTATAAACAGTTTTTGGATTATCAGCATGCCACAATTAATTCAAACGAAATATTTTTACGTATGATAGACAATCTTCAAGCCGTAGCGGAAACCCTCAAGGAAGCTTTTTCTTCCCGCGGGGTTACAACACAGAATATTTATGTTGATACAGATGCGCAAAAATCCGTTGTTATCATAAATATTTTATGGCACAAAATGAGTTTTACA
>CALUQJ010000093.1 GCA_944322865.1 Candidatus Gastranaerophilales bacterium | reverse complement strand
TGAACAATAAATCTTTTACATAATATACAAATAAAATTATGTCCCCAGATATACATTGTAGCATTCTGACATCTGTCCTGACCGGCTTGAATAATTGCGTTTTGTTCTGCATGAATTGAGCGGCATGTTTCATAACAGGTACCTGACGGTATATTATTCTTTATCCTGTAGCATTCTCCGCGTTCAAAGCAAGATTCAACTTTTGAGGGGGTGCCGTTATAACCGGTTGCTTTAATTTTTTTATCTTCTCCTACAATAACAGCTCCGACCTGTGCTCTTAAGCAGTTTGAACGACTCGCACAGGTTTTTGCCAGATCTAGAAAATAATCTTCCCAGGATTTTATTTCCATATTTGCCTCTATTCTTTTATATTCTCAGGTTTTTAATTCCTGTTGTAATCATAACTATATTATACTTATCTGCAAGGGCAACAATTTCGTTGTCTTTAACTGCTCCGCCAGGTTGTATTATTAACCCGATACGTCCTTGAGCAGCGGCATAAATACATTCTGCTGTTGGAATAGGTTCATCAAATGCTGCAATGGCGTTTTTTGACGCATCACAAGCATAATTCAATGCTTGCTCAAGAACTGTAACTGAATTTACGTGTCCTTGCCCTATTGCTACAGTTTTGAAATCTTTAGCTATAACAACACTGCTGCTTCTGGCATATTTAGCTACTTTCCACGCAAAAATAGCATCTTCAATCTGTTCGGCAGTAGGTTTTGTCTTAGTTACAACTTTGAACAGATCTTTTTCCAGTTCACTTTTATTCATATCTTGAATAAGTGTACCGAGAGGTGTTATTTTTATATCTTCGGTCAAAAGTTTCTTATATTCTGACACCGGAGTGCTCAATTTTACAACTCTTGTGTATTTTGTATCGGCAAGGATTTTTAAAGCCTCATCATCAAAATCAGGGGCAATAACTGCCTCAACTGCCATAGAGCTTATGTGTCCTGCTGTTTCTTTATCCACTTTCTGCGTAAATGCGATTGTTCCGTAAAAAGCACTTATAGGATCGCAATCAAAAGCTTTTGTATAAGCGTCATAGATATTTTTGCCTAATGCAACTCCGCATGGCGCTGCGTTTTTAACTATTGCTGCGGCATTAACATCAAAAAATTCTGATGCAATGCTTAATGCTTCGGACATATTTAGTATATTTAAATATGTTAACTCAGGACCAGCAAGCAGTTCATAGTCCGCATTTTTTTCATGTTTATACAAGTTTGCGTTCTGGTGTGGGTTTTCACCAAAATCAAAACTTTTTACAGATTTAAATTCGTATGTTCTATCTTGATAATCAAATTCTGTCATATTTCCCCTAATTCCTTTTTATAATTAAAATTTATCATAAAAAATTAATATCCGCAATTTTATCTTATCAAATTGTAACTATTATATTGAAATAATTTTTTTAGTAATTTATAATAAAGTTACACGAAATATAAATTAAATTAATTTGTAAGAAGAGGAAAAATGATAAATAACAGATTAAATGAAGGCGTAGGGAAAAAAATTGTAGAAGCCCTGAAAAAACAAAATGATATTGAAATTATCCCGGTAAGTGAAAATACCCCTGAGATAACAGAAACTCCGGTCGACAATTCTTTAGAACAAGAGGCTTTTGACATAGGATTTGATGAAGAAAATGCGATTGTGGAAGAACCTGTTTATGAACAACCGGCTTATGAACCACAATACAGTAATGATATAAAACCTCAGGCTAAAATAGATTATACAACACCTGCATTTGAAGAACAGCATGCAACTTTTGTTAAGCCGCAAATAAATATTCCTCCGGCACCAGCTGTTCATTCAACACAAAATTTTGCAAAAGCTCTTGATGATTTTGAAGTTCCTACCAATGTTGCTGTTTTAAAACAGTTAATATCCCAGCTTCCGTCAGGCGTTACAAAATCAACAGGGGCACAGATTATCCGTCAGACTATGGAAGCTCTCGGTATTTCAATGAAAAGCGTTTTGCAGGAAGCGCAACAGGTTCAGGAAAGTATCAACGCTTCTTCTCGTGATTGTCAAGCGAATATTATGGAATACAAAAGACAGATTGTTCTTCTGGAAAATCAGGTACAAAAATACACAAGACAGTCTGCGGCACTCAATGATATTATTAGTTTGTTCATTCAAACAGGAAATTAATTTAACAGAAAAAACACTTATATATTTCTAAAAGCAATAAGAAAAAAATCTTATTGCTTTTATGTATTTGCGGTAATTACAAAAAAAGACCCGTCAATAAGACAGGTCTTGTAATTTTGTGATATCCAAAACTATTTTCCATTAACAACAGTTTTGAATTTTTTACCAGCTGTGAAAGCAGGAACTTTTCTTGCAGGGATTTTAAGTTCTTTACCTGTTTGAGGGTTTCTGCCTGATCTAGCTGCTCTTTCACGTCTTTCGAATGTTCCAAAGCCTACTAATGTAATTCTTTGTCCTTTTGCAACTGATTTTTGGATAGTGTCAATTAATGCACCTAAAACTTCAGCTGTTTCTTTTTGAGTTACATTAGCTTTTTTAGCTACTTCTTGTACTAATTCTTCTTTGTTCATGATAAAACTCCTTTCTTACTTCTACATGAATTATTATATCTAAATATCTTTATTTTGCAAGTGTTTTAACCTTTCTTTACATAATATTGTTCTATAAAACACCTATTTAATGTATTTATTATACAAAAAGTTAAGAATTTAAGTGAAAAAAAGCTTTTTTAGTACATTTTTGATACAATATTATCGGAATGATTTACATGGGAAGAATAAAAAACGCATGAAAGAGAGATTGATATTATTTACAATAGTTTTTGGACTTGGGGTTTTTATATACATTTTCCAGAGCTATTTTAATACAGTTCTGGGATTAGCGTTTTTATGCGCATGTATGTTTATTTACGCCATGATATCAAGTCTTGCATACAAACTCAAAACAAGACAGCTTTCAAAATACCCGCAAATTATTAATCCTGATTTTAAACCTTTTGTATCGGTATTAATCCCTGCGCATAATGAAGAAAGCGTTATAACCTCGACAGTTGAAAATATTCTTGCCATGGATTATGAAAATTTTGAAGTTATTGTAATTGACGACAGAAGTACAGATAATACGGCAAGTATAATAAAAGACCTTGAACAAAAATACGACAAAGTTACAGCTTTAATTAGAGCGCAGGATGCGTTTCCCGGAAAATCAGCTGTTTTAAATGATGCTCTGCCGCTTGCCAAAGGCGAAGCAATATTGGTTTTTGATGCTGATGCAACTGTAGAACCTGATTTTTTAAGCATAATGATTCCGCATCTTGAGCCGCAAGACGTTGGGGCTGTTCAAGCAAGAAAGGTTATAAGAAATAAAAACCAGAATTTGCTGACTAGATGTCAGAACAATGAATACACAATGGATGCACATTTTCAGGTTTGCCGGGATTCTGTTAAGGGAGCTGTTGAACTCCGCGGTAATGGAGAACTCATTAAGCGTCAGGCACTTGAAAGTATTAACGGCTGGAATAATTACACAATCGTAGACGATCTCGACATGTCAACAAGACTACATATAAAAGGCTGGGACATACGATTTTGTCTTGATGCGGTCGTTTATGAAGAAGGCATTGCATATATAAAGCCGCTTTTCCGTCAGCGCCGCCGCTGGCTTGAAGGAACAATCAGAAGATATCTTGAATATTCAGGGGCTGCTCTTCGCTCAAAAGATATGTCGCCTGTTGCTAAAATTGACATGGTTGCATATATTTCAGAATTTATCATGCCTATGTGGTTTTTGATTGAAATTTTGGTTAGAGGATCCAAAGTTGTATTAAAAGATGCCTCTCCGCATACACTTTATTCATCAATATTTATTGGCTGCATAATCGGGTTTGGATTTTTCCTTGCTGCGCGTTATGCACTCAGAAGATATGATTTTATGCCGCGGCTGGATGCGACTTTTGAAGCACTTGAAACCTCTATCTATCTATTTATAATATGGTTCCCGCTTGTATTATTTATATGTTTCAAAATACTGTTCCGGAAAAAAGACATGACCTGGGGTAAAACCGCGCACGGTCTTGTGCTGGAAGAAGAAGCAAGCATTAAAGCGTTCATCAAAAAAGAATTGGAAAAAACTAAAAATTATACAAAAGAATATACAGAAAAATTAAAACAGGTACTAGCCGAAAAAGGAGAAAGATAAAATGACAACTCAAGAAGTTATTGATGTAAAAGAAAAAATAAGATCTATCCCGGATTTTCCAAAAGAGGGTATTATTTTTCGCGACATAACAACTGCACTGAAAGATGCTGAAACATTACCTGTGATGGTTGATTACTTGTGCGAACAATTTAAGGATACAAAAATTGATTATATAGCAGGTATAGAAAGCCGTGGATTTATTTTCGGCATGCCAATGGCATATAAAATGAAAGCGGGTTTTGTACCAATCAGAAAGCCAAACAAATTGCCGGCGGAAACATATTCGCAAAGCTACGAACTGGAATACGGAACCGATACAATAGAAGTACACAAAGACGCATTTCCGCAAGGCGCTAATGTGTTGATAGTAGACGATCTTCTCGCAACTGGCGGAACAGCCGAAGCTGCTTGCAAACTGGTTAAAAAAACAGGAGCAAATCTTGTGGGAATAGCATTTCTCATAGAACTTGAAGATTTAAATGGACGCGAAAAACTTACTGACGCCCCGAAAATAGTTTCTATGGTGAAGTATTAAGAAGAAGTAACCAAATTATTAAACAACCAGGCAATGCGGATATTCAGCATTGCCTGGTTGTTATATGAAGGACTTGAAATTTTTGAAGCGATAGTGTATAATGGGAATATGAAAGACAAATTACCGAGGA
>CALUQJ010000092.1 GCA_944322865.1 Candidatus Gastranaerophilales bacterium | reverse complement strand
ACCGGTATCCATAGCCACCTGCAAAGTTGCCGGCGGAATTTCACCAAACGCATAGGCAGGCAGATTAAAACCTGTTTGGAAAAACATATTCATTAATAAGAGGCTTATGATATACTTTTTCATAAGTTTATTATATGACAAAAATTATTCATCATTAACAGTAAAATTTTCCGGGAGTTCTTTTTCCAACTCCTTCATAAATTCAGAAATAGAAAGGTCAAAAGCACCGGCTATTTTAAACAAAGTCGTTAATTGCGGATCTTTCACTCCTCGCTCCAAATCACTCAATACAGATGACGGAATATCGTATTCAGCCCCTAACATAAATTGACTTTTTGCTCCGCGCAGACGCTTAACCGTCTTGCCTATCGCAGAATATATAATCTTTTTCTTTATGTCTTGCATAATTTAAAAGAAAAAGGAGGAAAAGTTATGCCAGAATGTCCATATTGCCATAGCCAGCGCGTACGAAAAAATGGGAAAAGCCGCGGAACACAAAGAATGCAATGTATGGTTTGCAAGAAAACATTCCCTTTAAATCCTAAAAGACACTCTAAAGAAGATAAATATAAAGCAATATTAATGTATCTTAATAATGTAGGCATAAGAAAAATAGCATTGTTTTTTGGAATAAGTGCTCCTGCTGTATTAAGGTGGATAAGAAATTCTCATAAGCTACTATTAGAACTATTAGAGAATTTTAAACCGTTAACAACAGATAAAGCAGACATAATAGAGTTAGATGAGATATATACGTATGTAAAAAAAAGAACCAAAGGGCAGTCATATGGACTGCTTATTCTAGACGGCGAAAGCGTGTTATTGCATATACCATCGGAGAAGGACTCTGTAGTGCGATGAATATATATTTCAAAACACGCGCAATAACTGGAAAAATACTACAAGTTTAATTACGGATTTTTCAAAAATTTCCAATCTTGCAGTAATGCCTGCAAAAGTGTCGATAAAATCTACGAGTATGAATATGGTGATAGCACCTTTTACACTAAATTTTATAAATTAGAAAAGTAAGTACTCATTTACTAGACTGTTAAATTTTTGAATCCATACCCACAAGTGAATCAAAAAATCTTTTGAGCCAAGAACGTTCTTGGGCTAGTTTTTCCCGCTTTGCATCAAGCGCTTTTAGTTTAACACCGACTGTATTATACAAATATTCCATTGTATCTGCTGTACGTTCAGCCTCTGTACTATATTGGGCACGTATTTTGGTTAATTCTGAATTATCAAGAAATTTTCCGCCGCAAGCATAGCATTCATCTATCTGGACTTCTTTTTTTACACTTGCATAATTTTTTACCATTTTAGCACCACAAACAGGACAGGTACGAGGGAGATTTTCGTCCACTTTGATAAATTCTTTGCCTTTTATGGCGTTTAATATTTCGTCAATGTTTTCGTGCTGTTCATCAAAACTTTTAAATTCTCTGTTATCAAAATAAATTCCGCCGCAGCCGTCCAAGCATATATCTATATTAATACCGGCAGCAGGTATAAAAATTTTATGCATTTCTTTTTGACATGCAGGACATTTTATTGTTTTGAAATTATCAGCCATTATCTCTCTCCCTTGTTTTATGGGAAAATATTAATCTATCTGACGGAATTTGTCAATCAATTAACGCTAAATTCATTCATTTGATGCAGGCATAAGTATACATTATTTAATGTCTGCTCCTGGCATATTTTGTTTCATTTTGTATGTCAAGTATTCTTCGCTGTTAGTTTTTAACATATTTTTATTTTTTAAGAAATTAATTGCTTCTTTAATAGATAACTGTGTTAAGTTTTTAGTTTCCTGAATTGTATTGGCAGATTGAAGTTTTATACCTATATCTGCCATATCTTTTACTGCACTTGTAATCGCAGAAACCATTTCTGCTTTAGATGAACCATCCCAGTTTTTATCGCCATATTTTTTAGCAAAGAATGATTCAAGTAAATTTTCGAATGAATTTTTGGCGGAAATTTTGGCTTTATTGAAATTTAATTGGGTATTATTTGGGATAATATTGTATTTTCTTAAAATGTTATCTGATAAAGCAAAGAATGTATCCATATTCATTGAATTAATTTTAGTTTTGTTATCAAAGAAGAATGTTTTTAATTCTTTTTCTACTTTTTTCATTGCTTCGTCTTTAGAAAGACCTTGAGGTAAAATAGCATCTTGCAGGACGATTTTGGTTAAATCTTTTGTGTTGCCGTTTTTAATAAATCCTGCAACTTTTAAAGATGCCATGGCTTGTTCTTTTGATAATTGAATAGTGTTACCTGTGTCTATCAAAGTTAATAATTTGCCTTTACCGGATTGTAATGCTTTCAGATTGATAAATACGTTACCCGGGTGAATATCTGCGTGTATAACTTTTCCGTTTTTATCAACTTTGGCAAATTGTTCAACCTGTAAATCAATATATGTTTTGAGTAATTTTTTAATTTGAGAAGGTGTCATATCAAAGTCATCAAATTCTGGAGCTCTGGATTTGATTTTTTTCATTTCATTTTCATAGTATTTTACTGAGGTTGGGGAAGTTTTTTTATAATATTTGATCATAAGTTCACAGTTATAATAATCAACAAGAGTTTTTACGCTTATGCCTTGAGCTTTTTCCATAACATATATTCCGGGTTTAGCTTCCACAGGCACTACTACATCTGCTACCTTGCTGTATTTTTTTAACTCTTTTGCAGCATTCATCTCGTTTATGAAATCAACTTCTTTAGCAATTCCTTCTGCTAAATCATTAATATTTTTGATTAAGAATTTTTGATTGTCATTTAATTTATCAGCAGGAGTATCTCCTGTGATAAGTTTAATGAATTTTTCTTTGTCTTTAGCAATTTTTTCAGCATTAATTCCATTTTTGAGAACTTTAATACAAACTTCTTTGCCTGATGAATTTTTTGCGAGATATGTTTCTGCAACTGTACCGACTCCGAGAAGTTTGGATACCGTGTATTCTGAAGAACCCCAAAGTTTATTAATATATTTTTGAGCTTCTTCAATTGTTCTTGTAGGCGGACAATTTTCTCTTAATGCTTCTGAAATACTTTCATATTCATTATATTTTCCCGTAAACATGCCTTTATTTCTGATTTGTAAGAATTTTACCGCAAATATATTTTCATCTGTCAAACTGTTTATAAGTTTGTCCATATTTGGATATATACTATCTGACTTGAGTATATTTTGTATAGCATCAGAATTAAGCATTAAATCTTCAAGTTCTTGATAAGCTGATTTTGTAGATGGTAAATCAGGTAGTTCCAATTTTACATCTTTGAGTTTTTCTACTACCTTGTCTAAATTTTTACCTAACACCTGGCTAAAATGGGCTTTTTTGAATGCCGGAACAGCCACGGCTAGAGCTGCAATGGTATTGACAGCCGCGTTATCTTTAAATACTTGTGAAAAATCTTTTATAGACTTATTGTTTTTATCTTTATTATTAGTTAAATACCTTAGTCCGCTTGTTGCTAAAATATATGCAGGAACGCCTACAATTCCCCCAGCTAAAGCAGTAACTGGTGCTAAAATACCATTGGCTGCTCCGGTTAAGAAATTTTTAAAATTAGTTTTTCTTCTTGCTTTGTTTGCTTTTTTCTTTTCAGCTTTAAGTTCGTTTTTATCCGTAAAGTCTTTTTTATCAACTTTAAATTCTTTAGAACCTATTCTTTCAGCTTTTGTAATAATTAATTTTGTTACGCCGCCAATAAGCCCAAGAATAGGCAGCATTAACAATGTAGCTTTGTTTTTTGATTTTAGAATATTTTCAATTTGACCAAACCGCTTACCAAATCTGGCATTGTCCAGCTGTTCTTTTATATTTTGTATAAAAGGTGGTATAGCACCTAATTTATCTTGTGCCCTATATTTTTTAATAAAGTTATTACCCAAATAGTATCCGGTAATAGTAACTGCTGCGGTCGCAGTATCAGCGAATGCTTGTACCGAATTTTCTTGAGAGTGCTTATATTTAGCAATGGTTTCTTTAATATTTTCTTCTGATACTTCACCTTTTTCAAATTTTTCGATTTGGGCTTCTACAACTTTTGAGCCTATGCCTATATTTGTTATATTTTTCAAAAAATTATAAAATTTTCTTATAAGCCCATTATTTCCCTTCTCTTTTACAAATTCATCTCTGATATTTGAATTTTGAATAGGGTTTAATTTATTTTCTGTATTTAGAAGAGTATTATCAGAATTATCTACAGTTTTGGGAGTAATGTAATATTGATTATTTCCCTGTTTGTTTAAAAAGTTATCTATTGCTGACATAATTTTTCCCTAATAATATAAAGTATGTCAGGTTATATTTTTTGTCTAAATGTAACAAACTGTAAAATATAAGGGGTTGTAACTTCAAGCCTATGCTCTTTGCCGACTCATACATAAATCCGACAAGACTCCGCTTTATGGTTCCACTCCTATTGTAAAAAGACAAATGGTTTGATTTAAATTTACAGATGCTTTGATTATTTTGGTAAGGTTTATTGTAAAAAAATATTGTTTGTGAATAAAAATCTTGTTGAAAAATATAACAAATTTAACTAAAATAACTATGTTAATATGTAGAGGTAATATATGAAGATAAATTCTTGCAATAACACATCATTTTCTGGAATAAGAGTAGTTATGAATAATCGAGAACAGAAAAATTTCGCCAGAGCAATGGGAACAATTCGAGGTATAAATGCAATATTTAAACCACAGATTCTAGTTATCAACGATATGTATTATGGGATATTTTGTATGAAGCATATTGGTGACGAGTTTATTATTGAAAAAATGTTAAAGAAAAATGATGTGAAATATGATATATTCTTGCCTATGACCAAAGCAGTACCAGAGGATAAGTATCATTGGATATTAACTGGAATCCCCATTAATACCATTAAGCAAAGATTTAGATCCTTGAAATTATCAGACAATACAATACGCGGAAATATTAGGAAAGAAATATTTAGTAACAAATACAAAATAGAACGTTTTGAAGAAGAAAAAAATGAAATTAGATTATTAAAAGAAAAAATAAAAAATA
>CALUQJ010000091.1 GCA_944322865.1 Candidatus Gastranaerophilales bacterium | reverse complement strand
AAAGATACAATGTGCATAACACAGATATTAGGACCACAAAACGGCGGCTATAGCCCTATGACATTAGAAGAATGTAACCAAGCGGTATCAGAAGGCAAATTAGGAATAACAGCATGCAACTATAACTCAGATTATTGGGCAGGAGCAGTAAGAGCCTGCGGTGGAGTTCAAAACATGCCAACAATGGAACAGCTGGGACAGTTAGCTACCTACTTATATAATTACGATGGGACAATAGGAGCCCAACAAGATATAAGCAGCGGAATAAACTTAGACACAACAAAAGCTTCTCAATTCATCTCAGCTTCACCTTATTCGACCGCGTTCTACGTTTGGTCCGGGCAGGAGTCCAGCCAGATCAGCGCGTACAACCGCCACTTCACCCCTACCTACACGGACTGGTACGACAGCAACCGCAACGGCAGCAGCAGGCTCGCGGTTTGCCTAGGTGATTAATTTTCCAATTCCTGATTCGCGCGATTTTTCCCAGTAAGAGGCTTTATGCCTCTTGCTGGAAGGGAATAAGGAAATAGGGAAATAAGGAAATAAGTTCTTTACAAAAATAAGGCAATGCAAGATTTTAGCATTGCCTTATTTGGTAACTCCTTAGTGCCCTAGCCCCTTAGTGCCTGTTTTATTTAATACACAATTATCATGTTGAAACCCGTTGATTTCCAAATAAAAATACTTGTAAAATACTTTCACTTTGTTTAACTGGACGGTAAAAATCCTTTACCAGAACGAGCTGGGTCTGTATTAAATCAGCATTCTTGCTTCTTAAATAGTTTTCCAGTTGTTCTGATGTCTTGGTATATTTTTTTTGTTTTACAAACGCATAGAATACACTCTTGCGTCTTGAAATTTCGCTGAGTGCAAAATCCAGTATATCATCATATAAAATATCATATCCGTCATTTGTAGACAGATCTATGATAAAATTAACGTTGTCTTCAGTTGTTATTGACAGGTATGCAATAATACGACCTTTTGCAGGTTCTTCCATTACATAACGGTTTTTATAAGCAGAGGCAAAGCCTGCAAATGTGGGCTCCTGATATTCTTCTTTTGTTCTGTCCAGCGACGGTCTGTATAAACTCACCAATTCTCCGTTAAAAAGTCGTGAAACGGATTTAGCGTCTGAATTTTGGCAGTATCTGAATAAATGCGGGTTGCGTTTTTCACTTTTTGTATTTTCTAGTTTCCACAAGCATTCACAGGAACACTGTCTGAATCCGCAGCCGCTTCTGAATAAATCCACCAATTCTTCGTGGGATTCATCTACCATTACGTTAAAGGAGGTTGCACCTAATGCCCCGAAACGCGCTATTACAAATTCTATCAACTGTTTACCAACTTCATAAAAATTCTGTCTGAATATTAGACGGGTTATATTTATTTTATATGGATTTCCATAAGCAGGAACTATTGTAATTAATCCTTGTATCTCTCCTTCATCCAGCAAAATATAAGATTCCGGAAGTACACGGTATTTCAGCGGCAAAAGTGCACTTAACATTACAAAAGCTTCACGCATAAGTGCTTTTGAAAAATCGTTATCCCCGCCGAGATAGGATATCATTTTTTTGATTTTGGGTCTGTCAAAACAGTTTAATCGTCTTATTGTGCTCATACATTTATTATAATATTTTTTATAGCATTTTTCAAGTTTATGGTAAAATTTTTTTGAGAGGTTTGTAATGAAAACAGCAGTTATAGACAACGATAAAATAAAAGTTACGCAAGCCAAAAATTTAACCATGGACAATCAAAAAGGCGCAATAGTTAAGGTTTTAGGCTGCGGGCTGTGTGGTTCTGATATAGTTAAATTTGTGCATAAAATATCTAAAAACGGTACTGTTTTAGGACACGAAATTGTGGCAAGAATTGAGGAGATAAATTCAGATACCGATTTTAAAAAAGGTGATGTAATTGTGACATCTCACCATATACCTTGCGGTAAATGTAATTTTTGCAAACACGGTAATGTGTCTATGTGCGAACATTTTAAAGCAACGAATATTTTTCCGGGCGGCTTCAGTGAATATGTATATTTGACAGAGGAACATTTGCAGAATGTTGCGCATCTAAAACCGGACAATCTTACACAAATAGAAGCCTCTTTTTATGAACCGCTTGGCTGCTGCGTAAGAGCCGTAAAACGCGCTAATCTGAAAAATGGCGATAGTGCGCTTGTTATAGGATTGGGGTCAATCGGAATACTTATGGCGCAGGCTTTAAAAGCTTTTGGAATTAACGTTGTCGGATGTGATTTAATACCTGAACGCGTTGAAATATTGAAATCTTACGGCATTCAGGCATTCACCGATTTACCGCAAAATTTTGAAGCAGACGGAATTTTTATGACATCAGGCGCTGATAAGGCTATTGATACCGCTTTAAAATATGTTCGCAGCGGTGGAAAGATTCTGGTATTTTCCAGCACACCGAAAAATTTCGGGTATGCTAACAACGAAATTTACTATCGCGAACTTACAGTTCTCGGAAGTTATTCACCGGCTCCTGATGACTTGAAAGATTCACTGGATATGTTAAAATCAGGAAAAGTTAAAGTTTCAGGACTGTCAACTGTTTACCGATTTAATGATATAGAACAGGCTTTCGAAGATACTATGGCAAACAAAATAATGAAAGCCTACATAAAAATAAGTGATGATTGAATAAATTGTGTAAATTGCCTGAATATTGGATATTTGTGCAATGAAAAGTAAAAGAGGTAAAGATGCGTGCAATACAATATTACGGACCACAAAATATAAAATATGAAGAGGTAATGGTTAAACCGCCGGAAGAAGGTGAGGTTGTTGTAAAAGTTATCTCAGCTTTGACCTGTGGAACTGACGTTAAAACTTACCGTCGCGGACACCCTGTACTTATAAAAAAAATCCCGTCAGGTTTCGGACATGAATTTGCCGGTATCATTGAGCGTATCGGTAAAGGGGTGAAGAATTTCAAAGTTGGTGACCGCGTTGTTGCGGCTAATTCTGCACCTTGCGGACATTGTTTTTATTGCAGGCATGAAGAATACAATTTGTGTGAAAATCTTGATTTATTAAACGGGGCTTACGCACAATATATTACAGTGCCGGCAAGAATTGTGCAAAAAAATATGCTGGTGTTACCTGATGATTTAAGTTTTGACAAGGCTGCATTTTGCGAACCGCTTGCAAATGTTGTACACGGGGTAGAGCGTACCGGGATAAAGCCGGGTCAGACAGTTGGAATAATAGGCATAGGTCCTATTGGATTGATGTTTGCGCGACTAGCAAAACTAAAAGGAGCAAATGTAATAGTTGCAGGTC
This sequence comes from Candidatus Gastranaerophilales bacterium, assembly GCA_944322865.1. Lineage (GTDB taxonomy): Bacteria > Cyanobacteriota > Vampirovibrionia > Gastranaerophilales > Gastranaerophilaceae > CALUVH01. Next base: position 1,824 of record CALUQJ010000091.1, on the reverse strand, counting down.
GTAACCCGATAAAATTAAAAGCAGCAGAAGAGTTTTCACATGCTGATGAAATAGTTGATCTTAAGCGATATGCCAATCCTGAAAAAATATTTAAAGAGTTTACAGAAGAAAAAAAAGGGCTTGATGTTGCTGTTGAATGCGTAGGATTACCGGAGATTTGGGAACGGATTTTTACCTGCGTACGCCCTGGCGGTACAGTACACTTTTTTGGCGGCTGTAAATCAGGTTCTACTGTAACTTTTGATACAACAAGAATGCATTATGGCGATATAAAATTAATGAGCGTTTTCCACCATACCCCGCAATATTTTAGACAAGCTCTGGAGCATATTGCAGCAGGCGATGTTGAAGTAGAAAAATTAATAACCGATACAATCGGATTAGACAAAATAGAATGGGCAATGCAGCAACATATTGAAGGGAAAGCCATTAAATTTCTGGTTAAACCGTGGCTTGATTAGTGTTGCAAATAATTTTTGCTAATTTTCTATGAATATTCACATCCAATATAAGACATATTTTTTTCTGTTGGGTTACTCCATTTTATTTATTATTTTTCCCTTATAGGACTATTTTATTATAAGATGATTTTATGTTATTCTTACTCATATGAAAAGAATTTTTTATATAATCTTGATACTGGCAGTTGTAATTTTTATTACAAAAGCCTGCATAAGAAGGGATATACCGCCGGAAAATACAGTTTCTTTACGTCCAAAGGCTCAAATAACAGATATTATCTATCCTGCTGATCAGAAAAATATTACTGTTAACGGGATAGATTACCTGCAATCACAGGCTCCTGTCGGAAAATTCGGCGGCTCGCTTGTTGCCTCTACAATTGGTGAAGGTCCTAAAACTTTCAATCCTTTTAATTCAAAAGATAACATCTCATCCCAGATGTCAGATATTATGTATGACGGACTTTTAACGACTCATCCGGTTACCGGCAGACCTATCCCGAAACTTGCAAAATCTTTTGAAATAATTAACGGCACAGATTATATTATTCACCTTAGACATGGCGTAAAATGGTCTGACGGCAAACCTATTACGGCTGATGATGTTGTTTTTACCTGGCACGATATAATTTTTGGCGGTTATGGCAATACATCTATACGTGACAGCGTTGTTATTGACGGTAAACTGCCGGAAGTTTACAAAATAGATGATTATACTGTGAAATTTGTCACTCCGCAGCCTTTCGCCCCGTTTGTAAGTCTGTTATCATCTTCCATTGCTCCAAAACATATATTTGAGCCGGCTGTTAAAAAAGGAAAAGCTTATTTTGATACATTTCTTTCCACCAATGCAGACCCTAAAACATTTGTTACATCGGGCGCATTCCGTTTAAAAGAATATGTACCAGCACAGCGTGCGGTCTTTGTGCGTAATCCTGATTACTATTTGATTAATACCCAAAATAAGCAATTACCATATTTAGACAAGCTCGTTTATCTGATTGTCGGCGATATAAATAACGAAGTTTTAAAATTTGAAGGCGGAGAACTTGATGTTATAGGGCTTCGCGGGGCTAATGTTGCACGTTTTAAAGAAACGGAAAAGCATTCTGATTTTATAATTTATAATATAGGACCGGATACGGGTACAATGTATCTTTCCATGAATTTAAACACACGCCGCAATGAAAAAGGCGAGTTTTATGTTGACCCTATTAAACAAATCTGGTTTCAGGATAAAAATTTCAGGACAGCAGTTGATTATGCAATAGACCGGAAAAATATGGTTTTGAATATTGCAAACGGGCTTGCGGAACCGCTTTTCACAGCAGAAAGCCTTAATTCCATATTTCTTAACAAAGCA
>CALUQJ010000090.1 GCA_944322865.1 Candidatus Gastranaerophilales bacterium | reverse complement strand
CTGATTATTCTATACTTCCTCGGTAATTTGTTTTTCATATTCCCATTATACACTATCGCCCCAAAAATTTCAAGTCCTTAATCTATAATTGTTACACCGGTTGTAGCTCCGCGGCGGGTATTGCGTCTGTGCCAGCCGTGGTTTGTTCTTATGTCGCGATATCTGCCGGCATTATTAAGCCGCATTGCATTTCGTTCAGCTTCAAAATAATCCATATATGCTGGATCCATTTGTGGGGTTATACCGGTTGGCATCCCGCCCATCATATAGTTTCCGAATGAGTGCAGCATACTTTTCCAGCCGCTGCCTGAAACTATTGGCGGGGTGTAATAGTTGTCATATCCTGAATAACCGTAAGAATAAACAGGTAAATTAGAACTTATTTTCGAACTTGCCTTTTTTAAAGTCACAACTCTTTTTTGCAAGTCGCCTGATTGTGCGGCTCCAAACATTTCTTCCTCAAGTCTTGTAACACGTTCTTCCGGTGTATTAGTGTCAAATGTTCTGTTAAAGATTTTATTTTCCAGCCGTGAGATATTTCTGTTCTGGTTGGCATAACTGCAATATTGCCACGGATACGCCGGTGTATATGTCGTTATATAACGCGACTTTGCAAATGTATATTGTACATTCAATATTAAAATCAAAACCAGTATAAATCTTAACATATAAAAATCCTCACTCTGTATTAAAAATTTATACTGTATATCCCTAAAATGCATTGCCACATAGGCTATACCCGAAAGTATAAAAATAAAAAAGAGGTTGAGTACAACCTCTTACACACGCTATTCACACTAATTTCTCGCTTTTGATTAATGAGATGTTTGAGCTGTTTCTTGGTCTACTTTAACATCTTTATTTAGACTTGTTTTAGGTCCTGACGTTAATGCAGCAAGTCCTGCGATTACTGCGCCTACTGCTGCCGCAAGCAATGGCTTGCTCTTTCCGAGGAATTTGAAATACTTACTGAAACTCAACAGATAAGCACCTGTACCGCCTAAAACGGCTCCGCCTGCTGCTCTGCCTAAAATCTTTTTGGTTTGATCACCGCGACCAACCGGTTGACCTGTGATATCTGCTATGTTTTCTTCTGCTGTTTTATTATCTGCCAATCCCAATGTCACTGCCTGGATAAATCCTTGTGTAAATGAATCTTTGCCTTTTGCACGGATATCATCTACTAGATCTGAATGGAATTGTTGTTCATACATGCTTCTTGCACGGTTCAAAATATCAGCATCAGTTCCGTTCTGATATGCTGCTTTTACTGCTGCAACATAATGTGACAATGCTGGCAAAATCTGCTCCTGTTCATCTTTATGAATCTTTTCATTCAAAACTCTTGCTGCTTCGGCTATACCTTCAAGAGGAGAATTTAGGCGTAAATCAGCATTTCTTGATTTTTCCTGATATCTTACCCGACGATCAATTGAATAATCTTGCCATTTATCCATCTGCTCCATCCATTGATCATTATTTATGCCTGTAAATGTTGGAAATCCCTGATATCCCATCCCCATGCCGCTAAATAAACTGCCGTTCATGCTCATCGGATTTGTCATGTACATATCTTCAAACATATCATTCATCGCAATCTGGTTGGAATACATATTCATCATCCAGGGATTCATACTACCGTATGCACCTATTGCGCCAATGTTTTCACCTGACATAACCTAACCTCCAATAAATTGAGTTTAACCTACCTTACTTATATAAACAAATTCAGTCTTACTAAATTGCGCTTAACAGAATTTTTGTAAAGTTTTCGTAACATTTCCTCTCATTTCCAGCAGCAAACCTACTTCGGCGACAGTTTACTTGACGTTTTTTAACATATTTGCCAGTAGAGCGGGTTGCCGCTAATATATTATAAGAAGAGGTTTAAAAAGTTGAAGAAGTTTCTTTCATTTTTAGCATTTATAATCTTTTGCGCACTGATTGCCGGACTTGTGTATTTGTTCCCGAACTTTTTTGAACGCCAGGTACACAAAGTTCAGGGGATGTATTATGTGCACAAGGGGGATGTTTCTTACCGTAAAATGAAACTTCAAAAGGCAATTGATTATTATAATAGAGGTTTGCAGCTGTATCCGGAGCATTACAGCGCATGGTGTAATTTAGGTAATCTGTACGTAGTTTTTGAGGATTATTATTCGGCGGTCGATGCATACGAACAGGCAATTGAACACAATCCTAAATTCGTTAAAGCAAGAATGAATTACGGAATTGTTTCTGCTGAAAAATTAGGCGATTTTGACGGAGCAATCCAACAATATAACGCAATACTCACAACAAAACGCCACCTGTTATCAATACCTTTTATTTACAACAACAGAAGAAGTACAAAAATAAATAGAGGTCGTGCATATTATAATATGGGCATTGCCTACAAACAAAAATCACTTTATCTTGCTGAAGATGATTGGGGGCTTAAGCATAAATATTTAACGGACGCACTTAACGCTTACAAAAATGCAGTTAAAATTCTCAAAAAAGACTATGATGCAAGATACAATCTTGCACTTACCTATCACCTGCTGGGAGATTATCATAATGCGGGTCTGACTTATTGTAAAGCAATTCAGCTTTCTCCGATGAGTTATGAAGCGCATTACAATCTTGCTGTTCTTTTAAGACATTTAAAATACTACAAAGAAGCGCTTGATGAAATGGAAAAAGCAACTTCTCTAATTACAGACAGCCAAGGGGCAACCAACCGTCAGCGATATATATTTGATGTTATGAATGATGTTACGCGTGAATATATGCTGCAAAAAGGTTCTCAATACTTTGTCGAAGCGCTTGATAAAGCAGAGCTTATGGACAAAAACCTTACATACGTTAACGGACGGCTGGTTTCTGCTGATGAACTTGATAAAACAATGTTAAAGAACTTGAAAACCTGCGGGTCAAAACAAATTTTCTTAGAAGATATTGATGAAGATTATGTAGAAGCACAGGACAGAGGAAGAGTATTCCTGCCGCCTATGGAGTAAAATAAATGTTTAAATATTACGGGAAACACGCACCATATTTGTTTTTATTGCCTGCCGGTATTGTCTTGCTGGTATTCTTCTTTATCCCGTTTTTTCAAACATTTATCCTGAGTTTTCTCGATTATTCAAACAATATTTATTCACCTGTTGTATGCGGATTACAAAATTATATTAACCTTTTTCACAACCCAGTTTTTTATAAGGTTTTAATAAATACTTTTTTGTATCTAATTCTCGCAGTGCCGGTTCTTGCTGTAGTACCGCTGTTTCTCGCAATATTAATTAACCAGAAAATCAGAGGAATAACCTTATACAAAATCCTTATTTATTTACCGGTAATAGTATCTATTGTCGTTGCGGCTATAGCGTTTAAGTGGCTGTATGCGGATCAAGGAATTTTGAATTACCTCGTTACATCTTTTGGGTTGGAAAAAATCGGCTGGCTTACAGATACCAAATGGGCGCTCCTTTCAGTTGTAATAGTTACAATATGGAAAGGTATCGGATATTATATGATAATTTATCTTGCGGCGTTAATGAGTGTGCCTAAAGAGCTTTATGAAGCCTGCGACATTGACGGGGCAAACTTTCTAACCAAGCATTTAACCGTCACAATTCCACACATAATGCCGACAATTGCGCTAGTCACAACTATCAGTGCTATTTCTGCGATGAAAGTTTTTGCTGAAATTTATGTTATGACCAAAGGCGGTCCACTAAATTCAAGTAAAACAATTGTATATTATATTTATGAAAAAGCGTTTGAAAACCTGGATTTAGGGTTTGCATCAGCCATGGCTGTTGTTTTACTTGTTATTGTTATGGCGTTTTCACTTGTTAATATATTTTGTTTTGAAAAGAACAGGTATCAGATATGAAGTTAGACAGTATAAAAAAAAAACTATCAGGATTTTGGACTCACACCGTATTGATTTTTGTATCTCTGCTGTCAATATTTCCTTTTATCTGGCTGATTTCAACATCATTAAAGGGAAATGCCGAGAATATTTTTGCCTACCCGCCGAATATTATTCCGCAGGATTTTACCTGGGCTAACTATTCCGGAGTCTGGGATAAAGTTGATTTTATCGGGTATTTTGTAAACAGTATGATAGTTGCCGGCGGTACTGTTTTGTTAAATCTTATCCTGTCATCACTGGCGGGGTATCCGCTTGCAAGAATGGAATTTCGTGGCAAAAAGATAACTTTTTTTGCTATACTTGCAACAATAATGATACCGTTTCAGGCAATAATGCTGCCTGTGTATTTGATAACAATAAAATTACATCTAGTTGACAGCGTGAATAATTTTGCTGGATTTGTGGGACTTATAATGCCGTTTGCTGTGAGTGCATTCGGGATATTTTTGATGCGGCAAGCGTTTTTAGGTATCCCTAAAGAAATGGAAGAAGCTGCAATAATCGATGGCTGCAATGTGTTTCAGGTGTTTTGGAAAGTTCTTTTGCCAATGGTGAAGCCCTCACTTGCCGTACTTGCAATATTTACATTTATCGGTTCGTGGGGAGAATTTTTGTGGCCGAGTATTGTCCTGACCAAAGAAGCAATGTATACTCTTCCTGTCGGAGTAAACAATTTGCAAGGAATGTTCAGTTCAAACTGGCGTTTTATCGCGGCGGGCTCCATACTTTCAACAATACCGATTATAATTTTTTTCCTTGCCATGCAGAGATATTTTATTTCCGGAGAAAATGAAGGCGCTGTTAAATAAATATTTTGAAGTCAAAATTAAATAATTCCAACATTGTTTAAATAATATGTTCTTTACATAAATCAGGCAATGCTTAAATCTTGCATTGCCTTATTTTTGTAAAGAACTTATTCCCTTATTCCCCTATTTCCTTATTCCCTTCCAGTAAGAGGCACCAAGCCTCTTACTGGTCCAGACAAACCGCGAGGGCGTAGCTGGCGCCGCGGTCGTAGTAGTTCCAGATCGTGTCGGTAGGGCCGAAGTAGCGGAAGTACGCGCGGGTCAGGCTGTACTCCTGCCCGGACCAAACGTAGAAGTAGGAATAAGGTGATTGGACTGTGAAGAGGGATACCTTATTTGGATCCCAGTTGATACCGCTGCTTATATCTTGTTGGGCTCCTATTGTCCCATCGTAATTATATAAGTAGGTAGCTAACTGTCCCAGCTGTTCCATTGTTGGCATGTTTTGAACTCCGCCGCATGCCTTTACTGCACCTGCCCAATAATCTGAGCTATAGTAACATGCTGTTATACCTAGTTTGCCTTCTGATACCGCTTGATTACATTCTTCTAATGTCATAGGGCTATAGCCGCCGTTTCGTGGTCCTAATATTTGCGTTATGCACATTGTATCTTT
>CALUQJ010000089.1 GCA_944322865.1 Candidatus Gastranaerophilales bacterium | reverse complement strand
ATAAAATGGAACCATTGATAAATTTTGCCGACGTATTGAAAAAGGAAGAACGCCGGATAAAAATACTTAAAAAATTACCCAAGCAATGGTGAAAAATGAAAAATATTTTGTGAGTGCAAAGTAACAAAAAAGGCTCGTAAGCCTTTTAAATGGCGGAGAAGGTGGGATTTGAACCCACGGTACAGATAAGCTCCATACAACACCTTAGCAGGGTGCCGCCATAAGCCACTCGGCCACTTCTCCTTCTCTATTCTTTTGTCATGCAACAAGGAAACCCTCGTTATATGTTTTAATATAACATAAATATTTTTTTTTGAAAAGTGGTTTAAAAAAAATATTTTAGCTCTATAATATAATTACAAATACTAAAGGAGATTATTTTATGACAATAAGAGTTGCAGACAAAGAATTTAGTTCTCGTTTATGGGTTGGTACAGGTAAATTTGATGATTTTGAAACAATGCGTCAGGCTCATGCTGCCTCTGGCGCCGAAGTCGTTACTGTTGCTATAAGACGTGTTGATATGAATGCCCCGGGTCATGTTGGCTTAATGGATTATATTGATACTAATAAATATTGGATTTTGCCTAACACTGCCGGCTGTGCAACTGTAGATGAAGCTGTTAGAGTTGCAAGACTTTCACGCGCTATGGGGATAAACAACTGGATTAAGCTGGAAGTTATTCCTGATCCTAAATACCTCATGCCGGATCCTATTGCTACTCTGGAAGCAGCTAAAATCCTTATTGATGACGGTTTTGTTGTTTTACCTTACATAAATGCAGACCCTGTTCTTGCAAAAAGACTTGAAGAATTAGGATGCGCAACGATTATGCCGCTTGCATCTCCGATAGGTTCAGGTCAAGGCGTTAAAACTCTTGAAAATATCAAAATTATTATTGAACAATCTAATATTCCGGTTGTTTGCGATGCTGGTATCGGTGTTCCGTCCGATGCTGCGCTTGTTATGGAACAGGGGGCAGATTTCTGTTTGATTAATACTGCTATTGCAAAAGCTCAAGATCCTGTTAAAATGGCAGAAGCGTTCAAATACGGAGTAATGGCAGGACGTGCCGCTTATGAAGCAGGCAGAATGCCGAAAAAAGAAATTGCAAGTGCCTCTTCTCCGCTCGTAGGAGTTGTTGGCAAAAATTAAAATTCCTTAAAAATGAAAGGTTTATTCTTATGATTGAAATGAAAGTTATGGGCATAGCTCTTGATACAAGAACAGGATCGCCTATTGTTGTTTTACACGATAAAGAAAACAGAAAAGCCCTTCCTATTTGGATTGGGTCTGCCGAGGCAAGTTCTATTATCAGAAAAATCGAAAATCTTACGGTTGCAAGACCTATGACGCACGATTTGATAATTAATATTATCGAAAAAGTTGGTTATACCCTTGACAGAGTTGAAATAAATGACGTTGAAAAAGATACCTACTATGCAACATTATTTCTTGCCGATAAAGACGGGAATACAGTAGAAATAGATTCCCGTCCGTCTGATGCCATTGCCATTGCCATTCGTGTAGATGCTCCTATATTTGTCACGGCTAATGTAATATCCAACGGCTCTGTTTCTACTGATACTGCTAAAGACGAAGAAGAAGCTCAGGAATTTAAAAAATTCGTCCAGAGCATCAAACCGTCTGATTTTGAAAAGTTACTCAAAGACAATGACCATCACGAAAGTGATCAGTAACCGCTGTCAGATATTTGTTTGACAAACATAAAAATATCATTAATATAAATAGAGGATAACAAATCGGTTTAATAAATATAGAATATTATTAGACGAGGGCAGGTAGTATGTTTTCAAGTTTTATAAGAAATTTATTATCCTCAGGCGGAGAAGCTAATGCTATGCAGCGCGCAATGCAGATTAACCAGAAAATCATTGCGTCTTATCCGCAAAACAATAAAACTAACATTAATCCGCAAAATCCGCTTGATACTATTTACCCGAATGCTAATCCTAATGTAAAATCCTTTGAAAAAGTTTTACAATCATCTACTACTGCAAATTTTGGGTCTTTATTGCTTAATCCAAAGAGTTTGAATGTTAATGCGCAGCTTGCACGACCTGATTCAACAGATGCGGTTACGCAGGCTATACAGCAGGCTGTAGCCCCTTCTGTTCCAAATTCTGTTCAAAACCAGCCGGTTTCAAGAAATCAGATACTTGATATTATTTCGCAAATCTCCGAAAAACACGGAGTAGATGAAAATTTGATTAAAGCCGTAATAAAACAGGAATCCGGATTTAATCCAAAAGCAAAGTCCAAAGCCGGCGCTATGGGATTAATGCAATTAATGCCGCAGACCGCAAAACATCTGGGTGTAAAAGATCCTTATAATGCAGTACAAAATATTGACGGCGGCGTAAGATACTTAAAATCTATGCTGGATAAATACAACGGTAATGTTATCCTTGCACTTGCCGCATACAATGCTGGTCCAAACGCTGTTGACAGGTATGACGGTGTTCCGCCTTATTCTGAAACTCAAAATTATGTAAAAAATATTCTCGCAAACTATTTATAATACCCTCATTCTATTTACAAATCGTAATAATCATCTTTCATATAAAATATGTGCTATAATATCTATATAGCAGTAATTTTTACGACTGAGGGAAGTTATGAAAAAAATACTTATCGTTGATGATGAACAGGATATTGTTGAAAGTCTTAAATTTGTACTCGAAACCTCTGATTATCAATGCTTTTGCGCGTATAACGGAGAAGAAGGTTTAAGGCTCGCAAAAGAAATCATTCCGGATTTAATTATTCTTGATGTTATGATGCCGAAAATTAACGGTTATAAAATAAGCCGGCTTTTAAAATTCGACAACAAATATAAAAATATCCCAATACTTATGCTTACGGCGCGCTCTCAGGAGTCTGACAAACTTATTGGCGAAGAAACAGGCGCAGATGAATATATCACAAAACCTTTTGATTTGGATTTTGTGCTAAAAAAAGTTGATGAATATTTGAAATAAGGATTTACAATGGAAGCTGTTACAAATAAAACATTAGAAAAACTCAAATATGACCTTGTCAGAGCAGGACTTGTTCAATACGAAACACTTGAACAGGCAGAAGAAATTGCAGCAGCCCAAAATGTTAACATAGGACAGGTATTGATAAATTCGGGTGTTTTGACTGAAGAAGCTATATTGAAATTTTTGGAAGCAAAACTCCATATTCCTTACGTTAACCTTGATGATTATACGCTTGATAAAAAATGTCTTAAATACATAAATTTGTCTGATGCTAAAAAATACAGAATTATTCCGCTTTTTAAGATAGAAGATACATTAACGGTCGCAATGGCTGATCCTCTTGATCTGTTTGCCATTGACAGAATAATTGAAAACGCAGAATGTTCAATTGAACCTGTTATATCCTCAGAAACAAGTATTAACAAAAAAATAAATGAATATTACAAGTCAGATGTTACTGTAGGAGAGATCTTCACAGAAACTCCAAATATTGATTACGATTGGCGTGATGAATTGCACAGCGAAGATTTGAGCGACAATCATATGCAAAAAATTATCCGCGCTATACTAAAACAGGCAATTCTGGAAGAAGTTCACGAAGTAACTTTTCAATGCGAAGATGAAGGTTTGAGTGTTAACTTCAAAAAACAAGGTGAATTGCTCAATAAAGGAAACATACCGTCTGTATTAACAGCATCTTTTGTCGGGAAATTAAAAAATCTGGCAGAACTGGATCCTTCTGTCAGTGAGGTTCCGCAGCTTGGTAAATTGAACTTTAAAGTTGACGATATAGCGCTAATCGCAAGTGTTTCAACTTTCCCGACAATTATGGGCGAAAGGATTTTCTTAAAAATCTACAAGCCGCCTAAAAACTTAAATCAAATTATTAAAGATGAAAAAAATCTTGCTATAATTAAAAAATCTCTTGATATTCCAGGGATTATCCTTGTATGCGGCTCACCTTTGAGCGGAAAAACTCATATTATATACTCTCTGTTAACTGAAATTGCCGCAAAGCATCAAAATAAAACCATAATGACGCTTGAAAGTATTGCTAAATACAATCTTAACCATGTTAACCAGTGCGAACTCAACGAAAACGTCGGTTTTAATATGGATAAAGCCTCAAGATTTATTGAATTTCAGTCCCCTGATGTGATTTATACAGAAGGGATTAAAACCAAAGAAACTTTTGATTACTATGCAAGTCTTGTTTATGACGAGAAAATTATTATCATGGAATTTCTTGCAAATAATATGGAAGATTTGCGCAACAAAATGTCATTCTCTGATTTTGAAACACTTAAAGAACTCATTAGCTGTATGATATTTATTCATTCCAAAGACAGCATTGAAGTTTTTGACAAAAGTACTGTTCAAAAATATCTTGCCTGAATGCGGCTTATTCCAGTTCGTTTTTTGCAATAGCAACCATTGTCCAGAATATAAACTGTATTTGCGGTCTGAAAAATACAGTGTCAACAAGCCCGTGAACCATAACCGCACAAATTGAAATTATCGCGGCTGAAACAAAAATAACTCTTTTAACATCTTGTGATTGAATTATAAATCCGACAGCTTTTTTGATTAGAGTTATTGCAAATCCTAAAAACGCAATAAGGGCAAAAATTCCGCTTTCAACTGCAATTTCGAGAAAAATATTATAAGCGGAAAGTGCATCAAAACCGGTTTTCATATATAAACCGTAAATTTCGCGAAAATTCTGATTGCCTACCCCTATTCCTAAAAGCCAGTTGTCTTTAAACATTTCAAGCGAAGAGTGATATACATTAAATCTGAAAGAATTAGAAGAATCCTGACGCATAGCAAAAATTGACAAAACTCTTGCACGCAAAGAGGTTACACAAAGTATTGCGAAAGTCATAAATGCAAAGCAGGCACCAATTATTGATAAATATATTTTTTTGTAATTTTGCCAGAGATATTTTGCAGAAACAGCAAATATGCCGGCGAGAATTACCATTAATCCGATATAAGAGCCGCGGCAACCTGTCAAAAACAGAGTAATACAAGCCAGCAAAGCCAGCACAAACCATATTATAGTATTTTTGTAATTTTTTTCGATAAAGCAGTAAGCTGTGCAGGCAAACAGTGCTGGGATACCTGCAACAAAATACCCGCCCAGAAGATTTGGGTTAAGCGGTTTAAGAGTTCCATATACTCTTGTCATAACCTCTTCAGGATTAAGGTTTGATACATCCTGCCAGGTGGAAATTTCTGATACATGTGCAAAATTCTGCATAAATCCAACCAGACTTTCAAAAGTTACACATAAACCTATTGTTCCAAGTATCAAAGGAATATGGCGTTTGTTGTCTTTCAGATAGTTAGCAACCGAAACATA
>CALUQJ010000088.1 GCA_944322865.1 Candidatus Gastranaerophilales bacterium | reverse complement strand
CAAGCGTTAATCCAAGCCTTATGAAATTTGAAATCTTCTTCAAGACCTTTACTCTCATCCCATTTGCCTTTGTTCACAGAAACAACTTTTCCGGCATGGCATGTAATTCCGCCATTAGATAACATATAAGGCGGATCCGCAAAAATCATATCGACTGATTCCGGTGCTGCCTTGTTTAAAATTTCAATACAATCACCCTGAAATAAGGTTATATTATCCTTTTCATAAACCTTTTGCATAGATTAATTATAATATAAAATTCTTAAATTGTTACACATCGGTTAATTTTTAAAACTAATTTAATGCTATTTACCCAAAGTTATGAACAAACTTGCCGAAAAAAATCAAACCATGTGGAACAAATAATCAAACCATGTGTTCTTTTACAACTGTATTTTAATGTCCTATATATCGTTGGGCAGGTATGCTCAATCGGTGTATCCTACTTTTAAGGTGGCTGCATCAAAAAGTCCAACTTATTCACTAAAACTATTTATCTGCCGGCAAGTTCTGTAAATTCAAGCTTAAAGCCCAAAATTTGGCAGATATATCCCATTTCATAAAGTTTGAGTTTATTTTGTCCAAGTCGGTAGTTCAGGTTCTGTGGTGAGTAATATTTTCCGCTGGCTTCAGATAATTTTTCTGAAACAGTTAGATGTATGAACACAGACGGGGTTATGACAGGGCACAAAACAACTGAAGATTTTATGGATACTTTCAAAAAATACATGAAAGTTATTAAAACATGCGACAACGGAGATATTAACAAATGTTATTCACCTAAAGTTGTCACAGCAGGCAACGAAAAAGAACCCATAGAAGTAGAAACTAACGGGTTGAAAACGGCTAGAGATATGGGATTAAAAGAATGGCAAACTAATACCAATACTATGTCTTTTGTAGTAGCGGACGGAACAACGGTCATTATGGCATACCAGCCGGAATGCCCTTACGCTGATCCGATTGAAGATACAGGAAGTCAGGTAAGTTGTATAGCATATATGGTTGATGTTAACGGAAAAAAGGGTCCAAATAGAGTTGGTAAAGATATTGAATTATCATCAGGCGTAGCATTTTCTACTTGCGATAACCCGATAGGTGACATGTGCTGGTCAACAGATTTCAAAGCAAACCGTGCAATAAATACTTGCGACGGAAGTGAATATGAAGATTTAGATAGCTACGGCTCAGAAAATGATTATTGTGCAAACAACTATTGGGCAGGGGCAAAATTAAGCTGTCAAGATAAAGGCATGGAACTTCCGACAAGAGCCCAACTAGCGCAATTAGCAAGTGAATTATATGTAGATAGTACCGGAAACGAAGTAACAATAGGAGCAGCAGAAGATAAATCCAACTTAAAAGTAAAGGACGAACACAAAGATAATCCTCCACTTACTCTTGACTCCTACTACTGGTCCAGTGAGGATGGCAGTGCGAGTTACGCGAATTATCGGATCTTCATTACTACCAACACGTACGGCAGCAACGGTTGCTGGAACTCTAAGCTCAACAACAGCGCTCACGCTATATGTATATCCAAGTAAGGGTATAGTCCTTACTTGGAAGTTATTAAGAATTGTAGGGTGTGCAAAGCGATAGCGTGCTCACCGATAAGCAATGGTGCGTCGTATGACGCACCGGTTAAAAATTCCGGCGGATTGGTAAATCTGCCCTACTTAATTACCTAATCACTGAGTCACTTAATCACTCCTGTTAATGTAGGTCGGCTTTACTAAGCCGACTTAATTTTTATTTTTAATTCACCGGCTTTGCACTGCCGGCGTTATTATGCTAAAATATTTTCAAAAGCTACATCAAAACATAAGGGAATTTCCATGAAAAAGAAAGTTATCGCATATCTGCATACGCACTGGGACAGAGAATGGTACAGAGAATTTGAAATTTTTCGGCTTAGACTCTTACGTGTTTTTGATAGAGTTCTTGACCTTCTTGAACAAAACAAAATCCCTTGTTTTTATTTTGACGGACAGGTGGGGGCGCTGCTTGATTATCTTGAATTTAGACAGGAAAAAGAAACACTCATCCGTCGGTTATGCGTCGAAAAAAGACTTTTTATTGGTCCGTGTTATTGCTTATTGGATGAATATCTGACAGATAGAAAAGCTTTTGAAAAAACTCTTGAATACGGTCTTAAAATCGCACGGGATTTCGGGTGTAATGATTTTATCGGATATCTGGCTGATACTTTTGGGCACAGCAAAAATATTCCGGCAATTTTTAAAGAATACGGTATAGATAAATGTATGGTCTGGCGCGGATGCGGTGATATCCCGTCAGAATTTAAATTCAACGGCATAAATACAGTTAATCTTATCCGCGGCTATTTTATGGATATTTTTTCTGCCCCTATGTCAATTGATGAAAAAGCCGTCTGGATGAAGGCTAATCTGGATAAAATTGCGGCTAAATCTTCTGATACGCTTTTGCTTCCGATAGGTGCAGATCATCTCGGGGTAGAACCAGATATTACAGAGCAGATAAAAGCCGTAAATGAGCGGCTTAATGATTATGAAATTATTTTAGGCTCTCCGTTTGATTATTTTGAGGCGGTAAAGGATAATTTTGATAAATTCATCTGGAATGATGAACTTCGCGACAATTCCAAAACTTTTATTCTCTCCGGATGTTATTCGGCGAGAACTAAATTAAAACAAATGAATGTAAAATGCTCCTATAAACTTGCGCTTGCGGACAAATACCAAAAACACTACGGTTCAAAATACGATAATGTAATAGAATACGCTTACAAATTACTTTTAAAAAATCTTGCACATGACGGGATTTGCGGGTGTTCAACAGATGCCGTACACAGAGAAAATATGATTAGATATGAAAAAATTCTGCAAATTGCAGAAACCGTTATTAAAGAATTAAAACTCGAACATCCTGAATGCCTTAATTTTAGTGATTACACCGGCGTTGTTGAATTTGAGAGTCAGAATATAGAACAGGATGCGCAAATAATCGGCGAAAGATACGGATTTGAAGCGGCGCTTCTTTATGCCACTCAGAAAATTCCTGTTACAGAAGATTATAAAAAGATTTATACCCAAATCAAAGAACTTGTGACATCTTCTGACATACTCAAAATAACCGAAAAATCTATTAAAAATTCGCATATTTCTCTGACTGTAGATAGTAGCACTATTACTATTTTAAAAGATGATAAAAAATGTACACTGGAATTTGAGCGCTGGATTGATGAGGGTGACACATATAATTTCGGCGCGCTCGAGAACGATAGTCCGCAAAAAGCAAATATTATCGGAACGGAGATAATTTATAACGGCGATTTACGTGTGGGACTCAAGATTAAAACGACTTTCTTTGATATAATTGCATATCTGAATAAAAATTCCGAACTTATAAATTTCAGAATAAATTGGAATAATACCCTGAAAAACCGCCTCTGGCAGGCTAAATTTAATCTGGCTGCCCCTATTATTGAAACTTATTCCGAAGATATGAATACAATTATAAGACGTGAATTTGATCCTGATTATGATATGCGCAAACACCTTCCGAAAACCCGCGGGATTGAAGTTAAAACGAATTTTGCCCCGATGCAGCGTTTTGTCGGTACACAGGGATTGGGAATTATAACAAAAGGGTTAACAGAATATGAAGCCGTAAAAAATTCTATAAAAATAACACTACTAAGAAGCACAGGCGTAATATCAAATCCGAAAAATCCATCCCGTTCAACGCCTGCCGGTCCGCCGCTTGAAGTTCCTGAAGCACAACAGTTGGGCGAGAATACTGCTGAATTTTCCGTAGGATTTTTTACTCCCGAAGATTATCAAAAATATATTGACGAAGTTTTTCCTATGATTGTCGTGTAACACGAATACAGCAATTGCTAAAAAATGTATCTTAACATTTTTTACATTACGACAGTCATGTTTTTCTGTACTATAATAGTAAAAGTAGACAGTAGATAGTTTAGGGAAAATTGTTTTGAATAAGAAGAAATATTATTTTATAGCAATAGGCGGTGTCGGAATGAGCGGATTAGCAAAATATCTGCTTGAAAACGGCTGTGAAGTTTCAGGTTCTGACATCTGCGACAGTAAATATGTTGATAAATTAAGAAAATTAGGCGCAACGGTACATATCGGGCATGATGCGGATAATGTTCCGGCTGATGCAATTGTTGTTGCAAGTACGGCAATCAGAGATACTAATCCTGAAATAATCAGAGCAAAAGAACTGGGATTAAAAATCTATCACCGCTCAGATGTTCTGGCTGAAATTTCGCGCTGGGGAAAATTCTTCCTCGGATATTCCGGAACTCACGGAAAAACAACAACAAGCGGACTTTGTTCTTATGTACTTGAAAAGTCCGGTCTTAAACCTTCATTTGTTGTTGGCGGTATAATACCTGAATTGGGTATAAATGCGCAATCAACCGACGGAAAATATTTTGTCGCTGAACTTGATGAAAGCGATGGCACTATAGTTAAATATTCACCGAATATTTGTGTTGTAAATAATCTTGAGGCTGATCACCTTGATTTTTATAAAGACGGCTTAAATTCTATCTTGAGTACGTTCGAAAAATTCATATCTAATATGAAAGACGATGCAATACTTCTGGTTAATAACGACTGTAAAGCATCCGCATCTTTAAAAAGTCATAAATCAATGACTTTTGCGCTGGACAGTGATGCTGATTATACGGCAAAAAATATTGTTTTTTCACCTGATCACACGACTTTTGATATTTATTATAAAGGATTATTTTTAACTGATTTAAAAATAATTTTGCGCGGCAGACATAATGTCTATAATGCTTTATCTGTATTAGCAAGCCTTCATCAGGCAGGTGTTGATATAGAAAAAGTTAAAGAACATTTTGCAACATTTGCCGGCATGGGCAGACGCTTCCAAAAAGTCGGAGAATTTAACGGTATTACGCTGTATGATGATTATGCACACCACCCGACTGAGATTAAGGCAACTTTATCATCAACAGCCGGCATGGATAGTAAACACATAATTGCAGTATTCCAACCGCATAGATATACCAGATTAAAAAATCTCTGGAACGAGTTTCTCAATGCATTTAATGGTGTTGACAAAGTCATTATAACTGATGTCTATGCAGCATCAGAAGATGCAATCGAAGGAATTAATTCTAAACGTTTTGCAGAAGAATTGGACGCAAAACTTGACATTCCATGTGAATACATCTCAGGTAATATGCAGGAAGTAGCTAAAAAATTACTGCCTGAATTAAAACCTGATGATGTTGTGATAGGGCTTGGCGCAGGCACAATTACCAACCTGAGCAAAGAATTGCTAAAGTTAAACGACGAGGTTATAAGCGTTGTTAGTTGAAAATGATTACGAAGTAAAAAAACTTACATCCTTCAAGGTTGGCGGAAAATGTCAAAAAGTAATATGTCCTGCATATCTTGATG
>CALUQJ010000087.1 GCA_944322865.1 Candidatus Gastranaerophilales bacterium | reverse complement strand
GTCACCTTGCGGGGCGGACACAGTCCGCTCTTACACATTGGAACGATATTGGTATTGCCGCCTTTTACTCAAACTTAGATTGCGTTACAGACTTAAATGTCGGCTAATAACGGTCATCGACAAGCCGTCATCCCGCAATGAGAATGTGGGCATTTCACGTTAATTGTTACCTTGCGGGATCTTTCTTCGCGGTCGTTTGCAACAGTGATGACATCAGCCCCCACCTGAAACACTAAAACTCACATACGTTCGTTAAGTGTTTCTGTCCTCCCCCGTGGAGAGGGCAGACAGGTCTGCTTTTATACTCTGAGAAACCGCTAAAGCACGACGATTTTAATAAAAATAAGGCAATGCTTAAATCTTGCATTGCCTTATTTTTGTAAAATAAGAACTATTCGAAAAAACAAAAAAATTACACAAGAAATGCTCTCAGAAAAGATAGATATTAGTCCGCGTCAAATGGTAAAAATCGAAATGGGGCAGGCTTATCCGTCTTTGGAAACATTGAAAAAAATTGCTTCTGCATTGAATGTACCGATTCAATCTTTGTTTGAAAATGATTATTATGAATCGCCTGAAATTTTAAAAGAAAAAATTCGCCAAAAATTGGAAAGTCTTGACGAAAAAAATATTCGATTTCTCTATCTGGTTGCTGCAAATTTGGATTAAAGCAGTTAATTTTATACCGGATTTTTTATATATAAAAACCCTAAAACCGGTTTAGTTTTAGGGTTTCAATTCAAATTGTCGTTTTCAAAAACTATGTTTCAACGTATTCTCTCAGACGTTTGCTGCGGTTAGGGTGACGCAGTTTTCTCAAAGCTTTTGCCTCAATTTGTCTGATACGTTCACGGGTTACGCCGAACAGCTGACCCACTTCTTCTAGTGTTCTCTGGCGTCCGTCATCCATACCGAAACGCAGTCTTAAAACATCGCGTTCACGAGGTGAAAGTGTGCATAAAACTTCTGCAAGATCTTCTCTTAAAAGTTCTGATGCAACTGTTTTAATCGGGGCGTCAGCTTCTTTATCTTCAATAAAATCACCAAGACGGGAATCCTCTTCTTTACCGATAGGTGTTTCCAAAGATAAAGGTTCCTGTGCAATTTTAATGATTTCACGAAGTTTCGGGATAGAAACGTTCATCTCAATTGCAAGTTCATCTTCGGTTGGTTTTCTTGAAAGTTCCTGTGCAAGACGTCTTGTAACTTTTTTCAGTTTGTTAATGGTTTCTACCATGTGGACAGGAATACGAATTGTTCTTGCCTGATCTGCAATGGCTCTTGTAATTGCTTGTCTAATCCACCATGTTGCATATGTAGAGAATTTGAATCCTCTTTCGTGATCAAATTTTTCAGCCGCACGAATAAGTCCGAGGTTGCCTTCCTGAATCAAGTCTAAGAAAAGCATGCCGCGTCCTACGTATTTTTTTGCAATACTTACAACCAGACGCAGGTTTGCCTGCACAAGTTTTCTTTTTGCAATGGCGCCGGGTGTGCCGCCTTCTAAAATTTTTCTTGCCAGTTCTATTTCTTCGTTCGCTGAAAGAAGTTTGATTCTGCCTATTTCTCGTAAATACAATCTTACAGGATCATCAACAGCTACACCTTTCGGAAGTTCAAAGTCTGACTGTTCCTGTTCTTCTTGTGAATTTATCATGTAAATATCTTCAAGATTTATTTTATGATCCATTTTAGCTGTGACAATATCTTCTATATTATCAGTGCTGATATCAACATTCATATAGTTAACACCGTCACGACCTGATGAAAGACCTGCTTCTTCATCTAAATCCTGGAGGTCAAGATTGTCTTCGTCCATAATGCTTACGACTGAAGATCCCGGTTGTCTTTTTTTAGTCATTCATTTTCTCCAATTTTAACTAATCTGTTTTTTATCTTATCTCTGAGTTGTATTTGTATTTTCAGGGCTTCGGTTTCGTTGTCATTTGCGCTTTTATATAAATTACGCATTTGTTCTTTTTCTTCATCCTTCTGACACTGTATTATTTTGTTGATGTTTTCTCTGATTACATTTTGGAAATCTTTGTCATCCAGATGGCTGAAGGTTTCGGAAATACTAATCAAATCTGTTATTATGCTTTGCATTTCCGGATTTTCAAGAAAAGCTGTATAGAGTTTTTCTATCAATTCTTTAACATTATTTACGGAGTTGATTGATTTGTCAATTGTAGATTTTACATTTATTAACATTTCATCCGTAAACGGGGTGTCACCAATCATTTCTTTGATTTGTTGAAAGGTGAAATTACAATCGGTTACTAGAAAAACGCTCAATAAATTTTTTTGCGCTTTTTGTGATATAGATAAATTTTTCTTAACAATTTTTGTGACGTCGGAATCTATAATGATATTTTGCCTTTTTGCCTTTCTGACTTCGCGGTAAAGCGCATCTTCATTGATATTCAGAGTACCGGCAACCATTTTTATGTATTCAGATTGGATAATATTGTTGTTTATCTCTTCAAGAACAGGAATCAGTTCTTTTACAAACCGTGTTTTATCAATAGGTGTCTTAATTTCATTTTTGTGTTTAAGTAAGCTATTTATCTGAAAATCAATCAATAACGGAGCGTTTTCCATATATTGTCTGTAGCTTTCAGCGCCGACAGATCTGATAAATTCATCGGGATCTTTACCCTCAGGCGGCGCGATTACGCGTATTTCACAGGCATAACGGTCATCACTTGTTGAGATATAACTTTCGTCGAATTGTTTTATGTTGCCAAGTCCCTGAAAGGCTTCTCGCAAAAGTTCTGCATTGCGGTTAGTAGCCTTTTGACCCGCTGCATCCGTATCAAAAGAAAGATAGATTTTTCTGGACTTTAGGTAACGCGATAACAGCTTGATATGATCAGGTGTAAGCGAAGTTCCGCAGGTAGCAACAGCATTTTCAATCCCATGCGCTTGAGCAGAAATTACATCAAAATATCCTTCCATTAAGATTACACTATCCTGTTCTTTAATAGCTTCTTTTGCGGTATAGAGTCCGAATAATAATTTACTCTTATTATAAATCAGTGAATCTGACGAGTTAAGGTATTTGGGTGTCTGATCAGGCTCTATTGCGCGTGCACCGAATGCAACATTTTCACCAAATTCGTTTACTATCGGAATAATAATTCTGTTTCTAAAGCGATCAATATAACTGTTGTCGGTCTTTGACGGGATAATCAGCCCGGCTTTTTCCATAACTTCATCAGAAAATTTTGCTCTTAAAATGTCATAAAGGCTTTTGTAAGATTTAGGAGCCAGCCCGAGAGAATACTTTTGAATAATATCTTTTGTAATCCCGCGGTTT
Organism: Candidatus Gastranaerophilales bacterium; assembly: GCA_944322865.1. Taxonomy (GTDB): domain Bacteria; phylum Cyanobacteriota; class Vampirovibrionia; order Gastranaerophilales; family Gastranaerophilaceae; genus CALUVH01. The sequence goes on along the minus strand of CALUQJ010000087.1, from coordinate 2,136 downwards.
GTAAGATATTCCATTACTTTAAGAGTTTCAGAGCTTTTATCCTGAAGAAGATAAGTGTTGTAGTATTCAGCAGCTTTTTGGCATGCACTCATCATCTGGTCTTTAAGCTCTTTAGAAACGGGATTTTTCTTTTTGTGAGGAACTTCAAGTCCAAAACGTTCTGCAAGTTCAGTTATAACATCCATAAAATCGCGGTTTTCTGTTTTCATAATAAAACTAAGTGCGTCACCGCCTGCTCCACAGCCAAAACATTTATAAATTCCAAGCCGCGGGTTAACGCTAAAAGAAGGGGTTTTTTCTTTGTGGAAAGGGCATAATCCCCAGTAATGACCGCCATTTTTTTTCAGGATAACCTTTTCAGAAACCACATCTACTATATTAAGTCTTTCTTTTATTTGTTGAACGAGTTCTTCTATTGTATTCGCCATAATAAAATTATACCATGCTAATAAACTTTTGTCACATTTATCCGGTGAGTTTATACCGGCACTTCCATGCACATACAGTGAATGCCGCCGTTAAAATCCGGTAAAAGGCTTTCCGGTATGACATTGTTTTTTCCTGATACAAAGTAAACCTTATCAACATGCGGTTTTATTGCATCAAGAAAACTTTTTTCAAAACTAAAACCTGTTTTTTCTTGAATTTCTCCGGTAAGTCCGCATTTTTGATCAAGCAGAGATTTATTAGTTATATAAACCAATTCGTCTTTGTCATTTATATGAACATTAGCGTTAATATAGTTATGATAGTGCCTTAAAATATATTTCTTACCTAAATCAGATTCGCCTTCAAGAATGTCAAAGAGTCTTGCAGGAACTTTTATTGGTTGATACCCGGCGTCAATAAGTGATTTTTCAACATCTTTCAAAGCAGCATAAGGATTTTGCTTTAAAACATCTTTAAACCCCATCATATAAGAGCCTGTTTTAATAAAAGGTTCTTGGAACAATGCTTTTTGAATATATGGTGCTTTTATAACAGCTTGTTGAATTTTTTCAAAAGCTGTTTTTAGGGTATCAAGCATCATTTCATCATCAGCGATAAGGACTTTTTTATTATTTAAAGGTCTAATAAACAAATCAAGATGAAAATCAGCCTGAGGAATAATGTGAATTTTATCAGTTAAAAACATTTTTTGTAGTTCCTTGACAGAGAACTTTTTCAATTCAGATTGTCCGATAAGTAGTTCTTGAGTTCCGTCAGGATTTTTGGTAAGGAAGTAGTTGCCGCCTTTTACGTGAGTTTTGTTGCAGAGGCTTTTTAAGATTTGAGTATTTATATTAAATTCAGCATCGTAAATTTTTTTATCAATAAAGGAAATACCATCTGGTGTTTCAATTGCGATCATATCTTTACCGTTCTTTTTAACTTGAGGGAGATTAAAGAGTAGATCTAAATATTCCTGTATTTTGGGTATGTTGTTTTCGAGTTTTAATTTATTTTGAAAAGGGTTAGCGATGAGCTTAAAGGTATTTTGTAGAATATCAGTTTTTTCGCTTTGCTCATAGAAGAGGAGAGTATTTTTTACAATTCCCCAGAAATCCTGAGCCCAACAACCTTTGTGTGATTGATCAGTTTGGAAATGATCAGTATAAAGATTTGTATGATGAAGCGGATTTCTGTCAAAGAGGAAAATTTTAAAATTTTCAAGTTCTCCAATATGTTTCATATCATCAGCAATGCCTGCGAAATTGGAATTCATAACGAATCCTTTAAGTTTTCTGGCATCAAGCCCATTAAAGCTTGTATAATTTAAGTTTTGAGGGTTTTGAATTTTCATAAAGGAGATAAAACCCGTGGAAAATTTTTTTTGCTATATAAAATAAAGTAAAACCTTGACAAAAAATTTTGATTAGCTAGAATATAAATATATCCAACAATTGACTGGAGGAGTGCCAGAGCGGTTGATTGGAGCAGTCTTGAAAACTGTCGAACGTTTCCGCGTTCCGTGGGTTCGAATCCCACCTCCTCCTCCATTTAAGCCACCATCAAAGGTGGCTTTTTTAGTGCGTTTGGGACATATAAACCTTTCCGTAAATATACATCCCATATCCCCTGTAATAAAGTGAGTGTTTTGCGTATGACAGATGGTGCGATTATTTCGGGCAATCGGCTTGTGTAGCGGATTTTAGG
>CALUQJ010000086.1 GCA_944322865.1 Candidatus Gastranaerophilales bacterium | reverse complement strand
TGCCTCTTACTGGAAGGGAATAAGGAAATAGGGGAATAAGGGCAATGTAGAATTTTTCACGTTGCCTGTTTTGTAACTACTTAAATAATCTCTTAATCAACTAGCAATTTTTTTTATTTTGTTGTATTTTACTACTATCAATTAAGTGTAGCTCTAAAACTAAGGAGAAAATCATGATTAACGGCATCCAACCAAACTTTACAGGTGTTCTGCATGTTCACGGTGACATTTCACGCTTTAATTTTGCAAACAAAAAACGAAACAAAGATTACACGCTAAATCCTGAAAAAATTATCAGAACTACTCAATTCAGAAAAAATGTTGTAAGAGTCTACACTGATGACAACATTATTTATCACGTAAGAAAAATTGATAAGAAAACTTTTGATGAAGCTTGGAACAAAGCTTTGACTACAGACAATATGATTGATTTACAGGCATAAAAAGTCAGGCAGGTTTTTATAAAACCTGCCTGCTTTAATATTTATTGAGTAACCTCTTGCTCTTCCGGTGGATTTTCTACCGGTTCGTTTTCTGTTTTAGTTCTTGAACGTCTTGTTTTACCCGCCTTTTCACATGTAATCTTGCCGTCAACAAGCGTTAATCTTATTGTATCTCCTGCTGAATATTTACCTGAAAGTATTTCTTCTGCAAGCATATCTTCAATCTTACGTTGAATTAACCTTCTCAATGGTCTTGCGCCGTAAGCTTCAGAATATCCTGCTTCTGCAAGATGGTCTTTAACTTCATCAGTCACTTCAACAGACAATTCACGTTCTGCAAGCCGTTTGAACAGATCTTTCAGCATCAAGTCAACAATCTGTCTGATTTCTTCTTTGTTCAAATGAGAGAATACAATTGTTTCATCAATACGGTTCAAAAATTCAGGTCTGAACGCTTTTTTCATCTCTTCTGTAACTGTTTCTTTGAGTTTTTCGTATTTATCTTTGCTTTCATCACTTGAAGTTGAGAAACCAAGCCTTGAAGTTGTAGTAATCATGCTTGCTCCAACGTTAGATGTCATAATGATAATCGTGTTTTTGAAGTTGATATGGCGCCCTTTAGAATCAGTCAGGCGACCATCGTCAAGGATCTGTAACATTATATTGAACACGTCCGGATGAGCCTTTTCAATTTCATCAAAAAGAATTACCGAATAAGGTTTTTTACGAACAAGTTCAGTTAAATGTCCGCCGTCATCATAGCCGACATACCCCGGAGGAGAACCGATAAGTTTTGCTGTTGAATGTTTTTCCATAAATTCTGACATATCAACTCTTATCATATTATCTTCTGATCCGAATACGGCTTCGGCAAGTGCTTTTGCCAATTCTGTTTTACCTACACCGGTCGGTCCGCAGAAGATAAAACTTCCAATTGGTCTGTTCGGTGATTTCAAACCTACTCTTGCGCGTCTTATAGCTTTTGAAATAGCCACAACTGCATCATTTTGTCCAATTACACGTTCGTGCAAAGTTTTTTCAAGATTAAGCAGTCTTTCACTTTCGCCTTCGGTTAATTTAGTAACAGGCACACCAGTCATTGTCGCGATAACTTCAGCCACATTTTCCGCTGTAACAGTAGGTTTATTGGCTTCGTGTTCTTCTTTATAGCGAATAGACATTTCGCGTATACGGTCTTTCATTTCAGCTTCTTCATCGCGCAATTGAGATGCTTTTTCAAATTCCTGATTGCGGATCGCATCTTCTTTTTCTTTAATTAAGGCACGCAATTCTTTTTCCAATTCTTTGCCTTCCGGAGAAAGTGTAGAAACTTTCAGGCGGACTTTAGATGATGCTTCATCAATTACGTCAATTGCTTTGTCCGGCAAAAATCTGTCAGTAATGTATTTACTTGATAACTGAACAGCTGCAACGATAGCTTCATCGGAAATATTAAGCCCGTGGTGTTCTTCATATTTAGAACGCAACCCTTTTATAATCTCAATAGATTCTTCCTGCGTCGGCTCTTCAATAATTACAGATTGGAAACGTCGTTCAAGAGCAGGGTCTTTTTCTACGTATTTTCTATATTCATCAAGAGTTGTTGCCCCGATAACCTGTATTTCACCTCTGGAAAGAGCCGGTTTAAGAATGTTTGCGGCATCAATAGCACCTTCTGCTGCTCCTGCTCCGATAAGTGTGTGCATTTCATCAATTACAAGAATAATGTTTCCTGCTTGACGTATTTCGTCCATAATTTTTTTAAGACGTTCTTCAAATTCACCGCGATACTTGGTGCCAGCAACGAGTAAGCCCATGTCAAGCTGGATAACCTTTTTACCGTCAAGAATATCAGGAACTTCTGCATTAACAATTCTTATTGCCAATCCTTCGGCAACGGCGGTCTTACCAACACCTGGTTCACCGATTAAAACAGGATTGTTTTTTGTGCGTCGTGCAAGAATTTGAATTACACGTTCAATTTCTTTTTCTCGACCGACAACAGGGTCAAGACGGAGTTCCTGAGCCGCCAGTGTGAGGTCACGACCAAATTCATCCAGACTAGGAGTCTTTGTTTTGCCGCCGGAGGAACTTGAGGAAGAGCTTGATGAACCTGATGAAACGGTTTGTGGTTTTGATTCGCCGAGCATTTTAACAACATTGCTTCTGATTTTATTCAAATCAACACCAAGATTTTCCAGAACACGGGCTGCAACGCCTTCACCTTCTCTGATAAGACCGAGAAGTAAGTGTTCTGTACCTATATAATTGTGTCCCAATTGTCTTGCTTCATCCCATGAAAGTTCAAGAACTCTTTTGGCGCGCGGTGTGAACGGGATTTCTACCGCAACAAAACCTGATCCACGACCGATTATTTTTTCAACTTCGGCTCTGGCATCCTTCAAAGTTACCCCCATAGACTTTAGGGTTTTAGCAGCAACCCCGGTGCCTTCTCCGATAAGTCCGAGAAGAACCTGTTCTGTGCCGACAAAGTTATGCCCTAACCTGCGTGCCTCTTCCTGTGCGAGCATTATTACTTTTATAGCCTTTTCCGTAAAACGTTCAAACATTAAATGACTCCTATACTCTACTTCTTATTATATACATATTATACACAAAAAACAAAAACTTTCAAGGCGTTTAACCAAAATAAAATCAAACTATTGACAATTAATTTTTCTTGTACTAAGATAAGACTTGTGAAAGAAATATACATGCTCCCATCGTCTAGAGGCCTAGGACAACACCCTTTCACGGTGTAGACGGGGATTCGAATTCCCCTGGGAGTACCATTAAAAAGACGCTTTATAAAAGCGTCTTTTTTATTTTATCGTACCGGCTGCAAACAGATTTGAACATCTAAAAGTGATTTAAAAGGATATTGTTCTATAAGAATTAACGATCAATTCTGGATAGTTTTTTAAATATGTTGGTATAAAAACGCATAAAACCGCTTAGCTCCTAACGTACATACTTATTTCCAGTTGTTACGAATTGTAAACGGCTGGTAATCTTTATTTTACAAGTGTTTTGAGGATATTTATACAAATACTCCAGAAAATATTTAAAGAAATATCTTGCTAGTGACGATAAATGTTACGTGTTACATTTTCATTTGTGTGTGATTAAATAAGGAGAGAAAAATGAAGATTAAAACGATGATTGTTGCACTAGGTATTTCATTTGTAATGTTAGGAAATACTGTTTTTTCAAGTGAAGGCTATCTTGGACTTCAGGCAGACAGAGGCGCAGACGGGTCTCTTGTCATCAAGCGTGTTGTCAATGGTTCGGTCGCGGGTTACGCCGGATTGAAACCTAAGGACAGGATTATAAAAATTAACGGAGTTGATTTAGAGGGATTATCGTATGAAAGATCCAAAAATTTATTAAAAGGAGAAGCTGGTCAGCCGGTTAGTATTGTTGTGGAACAAAACGGGAAACTAAAAGAAATGAAGTTGGTTAGAAGCCACAACAAAAATGGGATAATTAGCATAAGTAACAAACCTAAACCTATTAAGAAAACTCCCATTAAAAAACATAATTCTAAAATAGTCAAAACGACAAATGAAAACATTAAATCTCCAGAGGCAATTAAACAAAAAATATCTTCAGGTTCCAATAAACAAATGGGATACGGAATATTCTGTATTAAAGATCCATATAATAAAAAAGTTATTGTAGCAAGTGTTATTGAAAATTCACCGGCTGATAAAGCTGGTATAAAAATTGGGAATGAAGTAATTAAAGTTAATAATAAGAAAGCCAAAAGAATAGACTTAGAGGATTTGTTTTCTTATAATAAAAATTATATAAAAATAAAGATACGTGATAATTATAATGATAAAAAAACAATTAAACTCACGCTTGGTGAAATTTTAATTCCACAAGTAAACCCCATTGAATCTGACACCTTGCTCAATGTATATTGGCAACAGTTAACTCCTGTAAAATGGGAACATATACAAACCATTCATCCTGCTATTTATAATAGACTCAGCCGAAAAGCTAAAAATGATCAGGATACCGTTAAATATTGGTATGACAAGAAAATTAAATTTTATAGCGGATATAATGCTTGCAAACTGCAATCTGCATATGTAGAGGATTTAAATAAATGTATGGCAGATTTAGTCAAAACTGAAAAAAATATAATTGAGCAGGAACAGGAAAGAGCGCACGAAATGCGTTTGGTAACTGTGCAGCGCCAAATAAGTATACTAAATGCTTCTGCACTATTTTCGCATGCATTTGCACTAATGAACCAACGGGTTGACGTAAATCATAGCGGTACAATTAATCATGATGTAAATCATTACGGTAATGTAAATCATGATGTAAATTTACGCGGAAGGATGAATGTATATCATTATTAACAAAAAGGGGCGCGTATGAGTATCATACGCGCTTCTTTTTATTTACTATAAAGTTGGTTTGATTTTAAATTCTTTACGATTTTTTGCTACCCCTTCAGCGCCGGATTCAATATAAATCGGTTCTCCTTCTTTTATGGCTACAATCCAGCCTATCGGATTCCAAATCATTGCATGTCCAATAACAGCAGCCCACTGACAGCGTTTCCCGGAGTATTTTTTCCTGAAACTTATTTCACGCAATGTTCCTGTTGTATCTCTTAAATACCCTCTGGTAAATATTATATAGCCGCCTTTACCTAAATTTCTTGCAGGTTTTACTGATTTTACAGTCAATGCGCCCTTGCTGCCTTTTTTAAATACCAGCATTCTGCTAACTAAAACATCTTTGGCAACCTCTATTTCTATTTGATCACCCTTAACTGTTTCTTCACTTGACAAGTCTTCTAAGATAACAAAAGGTATAGGATGACCTTTAGGCACTAATATTGAATTATCTGGAGTTATTGTTTTTTGTACAACAGATCCGCCTGAATGAATGTTTATATTCACTGATTGATTATTGTTCTGCGATTGGTTGTTATTCTGCACTTGATTGTTAGTATTAGTATTTACATTTTGATTAGTATAATCCGTTTCTTTATACTGCCTGCTGTAAGCAGTTGAAGAAATGCGTGTATCAGTAAGCGCTTCTGCACTCAGGACTCCTGTAAGTATTAAACAAAAAAACATAACCAAAAATCTTTTTCTTATTCTTTTCATCATCACCTCAAACTTATTTAAACATTGATATTTATATCA
>CALUQJ010000085.1 GCA_944322865.1 Candidatus Gastranaerophilales bacterium | reverse complement strand
TGTAGATAAGGGCATATTGAGCATAATCTCTCAATGTTTAATACCTATATTAAATTTCTACTATTGTAGATCGTGATAAATGCTGTTGTGCTTGTTTTGTTTAATACCTATATTAAATTTCTACTATTGTAGATTAAGCCACTGTACAATATCAACAATCCGTTTAATACCTATATTAAATTTCTACTATTGTAGATACTACGGAGTGCGAGAGAAGTCGAAAAAGTTTAATACCTATATTAAATTTCTACTATTGTAGATACCGTAACCAAAAGACAGGTCAAAGCCTTGTTTAATACCTATATTAAATTTCTACTATTGTAGATTGTTAAGTAATCCATTTTTCTTTTTTAATGTTTAATACCTATATTAAATTTCTACTATTGTAGATACTGGGTTAAATCAGGCAATTGCCCTAGTTTAATACCTATATTAAATTTCTACTATTGTAGATAAGACCAAAGAACTTGAGAAAAAGGGGGTTTAATACCTATATTAAATTTCTACTATTGTAGATACCTTCCTGTAAAGGTGTTGTTAAGGCAGTTTAATACCTATATTAAATTTCTACTATTGTAGATATTACCAAGTTAATAACAGCAGTCCATGTTTAATACCTATATTAAATTTCTACTATTGTAGATTTATGAATATGTAAGGATACATATATTGTTTAATACCTATATTAAATTTCTACTATTGTAGATTAGCGGTGAAGTTATTCAAATATTGTTCCGTTTAATACCTATATTAAATTTCTACTATTGTAGATATGACGCTATAATGCCCAATTTAGTTTGTTTAATATCTACATTAAATTGCCACTGTTCTAAATATAATTATCCAAATTTTCTTGCAAATATCTTTTGTATTGTTTTTGCAATGACTGAGGTTTTAAAATCTTACATCCAGCACCCCAGCGGAACACATGCCAGATAATTTCCTTACTCCCGCTTGCTTTAAAATAAACTGTATAAGTCCCGTCAGCATTCCATTTCCCGGATTGGGTCGGATGAAAATTAAACTCGCTCGCTTCTTGTGCCAAATCTTGAGAGAACAAAAGTTCTACCTCCAGAATTTCGCCGTGATAAACACCGAAAGACAAATTTGTGTATTCCTGTAAGTTAAAATCGCCTTTATCAAATGCTTTGTCTGTTAGTTCTAAATTCTCAAATTTATGTAAAAGATAGTTGTAAATTCCATTGCCTTTGGCTTTTTCTTTTGCTATAAGATAAATTTTCTCGCCGTAAATCATACCTAATGGTTCTATTAACCGCTCTTTGTCATGATAAATGCCTATTACCATTTTTGAATGCTGAACAGCTTCGCGAATAACTTCCAGGGTTTTAAGGCTGATTTTATATTGCGGCATCTGACGCACGGCATAACCTTCTGTCTGCATATATAGTTCAATATTGTTTTCTAAAGGCAGTGTATGTTTTCTGTTCAAGGATTTAAGTTTTTCTACGGTTTTCCCCAGTTCCTCTTTCATTTCTTTATTTGTGGTACGTCTTTGTAGCTGTTCTATATTGGCAATTTCTTTAGGGGAGAATGAAATAAGTTGAGAAATAGAATAATTGATAAATCCCCAGTGTTTTTGAGTGTCATCGGTTTCAATCTCGTCAACAGACGGGAAAATACAGGTCAAGCTGTCACGCATACGTTCAGCTGTTCTGCGAGAAACGTTATACCTTTCAGCAATTTCCATAATCGTGACACCTTGAATTTTTGATGACATAAAAATCGCAAGGTCTAAAATATCTGATATTCTTGAATATCTTGGTTTGTCTGACATAACTTTCTCCTAAGTTTATTATCTCACATTATCTCTGCTGCGCGATATGAGCTTCTTACCAGCGGTCCTATCTGATAATGCTTAAATCCGGCGGCTTTTGCCATATCTTTTAATATTTCATATTCTTCCGGCTTGTAATATTTTTCAACCGAAAGATGAGCTTTTGACGGCTGGATATATTGTCCTATTGTTAAAATATCACACCCCGCATTTGTCAAATCATTGAATGTTTCTGCTATTTGTTCGAAAGTTTCGCCTAGCCCTATCATTAAACCGGATTTTGTTAAAATATTACTGTTATTTTTAATATACTTCAACACCGCCAAAGAACGTTCATAATCCGCCTGCGGTCTGGCTGTTTTAAAAACTGCCCGCACGGTTTCTATATTATGGTTAAAAACATCCGGATGAGCCTTTATAATTGTGTTTAATGCCGACTCGTCACCTTTAAAATCAGGTGTTAATATTTCTACTTTAACGTCCGGTGTCAGTTTTTTAATTTCATAAATACAGTTGGCAAAATGTTCTGCTCCTCCATCAGGCAGGTCATCACGTGTGACCGATGTTATAACCGTGTATTTCAAACCTAATTCCTTAACAGCTTTTGCTACATGTAAAGGTTCGTTAACATCAAGCAGCTCAGGTTTGGAGCAGCTTATGTTGCAATAACGGCAGTTTCTTGTACAGACATTTCCCATAATTAGAAATGTTGCGGTATTTTTTGTGTAACATTCATTTTTGTTCGGACAACGCGCATTTTCACACACTGTATTCAGACAATTCGTCTTTAAAATCTTACGCACTGTCCGCGTTTTTTCAGTGTCTATAATAGGACGTTTTAAATATGCTGGTAAGCGTTCTCGCATTTAATTTCCCTCTTTTTAAGAAAATTATACTTCAATTTAGAAAAAATGTTGCATTTTTATTTGAAAACGGGTAAAATATAAATAAAAGGAATATGTTATGAAGAAAATTTTAGTTATTTTATGTTTGTTATGTTTAGCACCGGCAAGTTATGCCGTACTTGATCGCAACTATTTTGAATATGACTTAACCCCGTCCGGCGAATACGTGGAAGAAGATGCAAAACAGCAGGTAACAACAACTACTACAACTGTTACGCAGGATGATAAAAACAGTAAAGACCAGAAAAAAACAAAGATTAAACGTAAACGCAGAGGACTTTGGGGTACAGGCTCAAGCCAGTCTAACACTTATTGGGATTTCGGACATCCAGACTTTGGTTATTCCGGCGGCATACAATAGAATTAGAATTTGAACAAGCTCTCAAATATCCCTTCTGAATATGTAGGGTGAGCAAAACATATTTCTCTTAATTTTTCAACAGCAATTTTATTCTGTATAGCCATTGTTATTTGCTGGATTAGTGCGGAAGCTTCTTTAGAAATTATATGCGCTCCGACGATTTTGTTATCTTGAACAAGAATTTTGATTATCCCGTCAGTGCAGTTGTCACAATGCGATTTGCCGAGTGCAGAAACAAGTAGCGTTGATTTTTGATAACTTCCATCTTCCAAGTCCTGTTCTCGTAATCCGACCCAGGCAATTTCCGGACAGCCGTATACAACTGACGGAACAAGCGATTTGTTAAAAGGTATTCCTCTTACTTCCGCGATAGCCTGTTTTATTGCAAAATGGGCCAGTTGTATTTCACCGCCAACATCACCTATATAAATAGCACCGTCAATTTTTTTATTAATACAAGGTTTGCGACCGACAGCAACAAGAATTTTTTTTGCGAGCAATTCTTTTCCGTCAGAAAGATAAATTTTTTCACCGTGCGTTTTTTCAACTGTCACAGAGGTATAAAAATTTATCTTCTCAGACTTAAAAATCCTTTCAATCCTTTTTGATATTTCCGTATCAGCAAGCGGTAAAATTCTTTCTGCCGCCTCCACAACAGTAACCTCAACTCCAAAAGCCGCCAAAATCCTTGCCCACTCAACACCAATTGCGCCAGAACCAATTATCAAAATATTTTCAGGTAACTCAGTCATATTGAGTATGTCATCAGAATTTAAAATAAATTTATGGTCAAACTCTAACCCTTTAAGACTTTTAGCTTCAGAACCGGTTGCAACAATAGTTTTTACACATTTGTAAATCGCGCCGTCTGCCTTAATGGTATTTTTATCAAGCAGTTCGGCTTCTGTATTAACTACTTTAACTTTTGCATTTTTAAGTGCAAGTTCCAGCCCTTTACGGAGTTTGTTTACGGTTTTGTTTTTGTGTTCTATAATTTTTGAAAAATCATAATCAAGTTTTTCTGTATAAATTCCTAATTCTTGTGCAGATTTCATTTCTTTGAACAATTCAGCTGAATGAAGAATAGTTTTCGTCGGAATACAACCACGGTTAAGACATACCCCGCCGATCATGTCTTTTTCAAACATTACGACTGTCAAACCACAAGCCGCGGCATGTAATGCTGCCGTATACCCTGCCGGACCGGCGCCGATTATTCCTACATCATATTGTTCAAACATACTTACTCCATATTTTAGCGTGTATAAATCCGCGGAAGCCGAACTTTTAAACCACAAGTCAATTCGTAACTAATTGTATTGGCAAGTTTAGCCCACGCATCAATAGAATGTTCTTCATCAAGAAGAGTTATAACATCTCCCAATTCAGCGTCTACACCTGTTATATCAAACATCATTTGATCCATTGTTATATTTCCAACCTGTGGAACAGAGTGTCCGTTTAATACTCCGCAAATTTTATTAGAAAGAAGACGCGGAACACCATCAGCATACCCGATAGGGATTGTTGCAATTGTGCGATTACCTTTAGCACGGTAAGTATGCCCGTAACTTACCCCTTCACCGTCTTTTGCAGTATGTATATTAACAATACGCCCCTTGAGTGACAAAATCTGTTTTAAATAAGGTCTTTTTACATCCCCGTCAGGCGGTAAATCAGGGTATAACCCATACAGTGCAATACCAGCCCGGCGCATATTTGAGTTTGGAACATCATAACTCATGCCTCCTGCGGTATTAAGAATATGCAGCAATAGACCGTCAGTATTAATTTGTGAAATTATCTTGTTCCATTTGTCAAATTGAATTTTTGTTTCATCACGTTCTTCAGCAGAGGCAAGGTGTGTGAATATACCTTGTAAATCAATAAAATCAAGATTTTGAACGGTTTGAATGAAATCAACAGCATCATCAACAGATACCCCGATCCTGTTCATTCCAGTATCAAGTTTAATATGTACTTTTGGCTTGATACCTGTGCGTTCGTAAGCTTGCCGGCATGCATCCATGTGTTCTCTTGAAAACACAGAAATAGAAAGATTTGCTTTTACAGCGCTTTCAACAGCCCAAACAGGAACAGCCCCAAGTACAAGAATTTCGGCATTGATTTTTGCTTCTCTTAAATCAACACCTTCATCTATAGAGGCAACACCTAGCATATCAGCCCCAGACGCAAGAAGTGTCGGAGCGAGCATAACCGCTCCGTGGCCGTACGCATCAGCTTTAACCACTGCAAGCAATTTGTCACCCTGTGGTACATTTTTTTTAATTTCTTTTATGTTGTTGGTTAAATTTTCTAAGTTAATCTCAACCCAGGCATCCCTGTGAGTGTTGATATTTGTTTGTCGCATGTTTTTCATAATCAGATTATATGACAAAAGCAAGAATAGTTAAAGTGAATAGTTAACAAATTTATTAAATCGGACTTGAAATTTTACGAGCGATAGTGTATAATGGGAATATGAAAAACCAATTACCGAGGAAGTATAGAATAATCAGTAAGGTGTGTCGTTTGGACGCACCGGAAAATCTTGTATCTTCGCGTTATGTCGACCGGCATTATGATGATGCTGGCATGGGGAAAACGGCTGAAACCCTTGTCCTGAGCGGCTTTTCGGGGGGGGGGGGGGCTCCTATCTAAGCCCCGTGCGGCTTTCCACCCT
>CALUQJ010000084.1 GCA_944322865.1 Candidatus Gastranaerophilales bacterium | reverse complement strand
TAAGAGCACACTTCGTGTGCTGTTGCGGGATGACGGCGCAACAATGACCGTTATTAGCCGACTTTTAAGTCTGTAACGGATTCTAAGTTTGTACAAAAGGCGGCAACTCAAATACCGTTCCAATGTATAAGAGCACACTTCGTGTGCTGTTGCGGGATGACGGCGCAACGGTGACCCTTATTAGCCGACTTTTAAGTCTGTAACGGATTTTAAGTTTGAGCAAAAGGCGACAACTCCAATCTCGTTCCAATATATTCGAGCACACTTCGTGTGCCGGACTGTGTCCCCCCTTACGGTGGTTGTCGTTGTCGGCTTGGTAAAGCCGACCTGTGTTTGTCATTCCTATCTAATTGGTTTTTCTACACTACCTTCCTAAATTTTTCAAGTTTTATTTTTGATTTTTAGAAACTATTCAAGGAATCTTCTATTGTCTCTTTATTCATTTTATCTGCCTGATTAAATTTTTGGATTGTTTTTTCTTTACTGAATAAATTTATTGCACTGCTTTTAAATTGGTCCATATCAACATTGTTATATGCCCAGTAGCCGCCAATAACAATTAATACAAGTAACAAAAATCTAATCATAATACATTCCTTTCTTTTTTATTTTCGCAACAAAACATTCATTCCCGCCTTGAAATAATTTTTGAACTCCGTTAATGAGCGGATACCCAAAAGCATTCTCCAAATATATCTAGGACGCAAGTAAAAACGTCTTATTGCAAGTTTATGTAACTCAAAAACTCTTTCTTTAGTTAGGCAGTGAGTATCTACTGCCGGATAGTAGTATGCATTTTCAAACGATGTTTCGTTATCTAATAACCCGTTTTCCCGCGCATAATTGTAAAATCTTGTACCCGGAAGCGGTGTTGCGGTGTAAAAGCTTACAAAATCGCTATCCAGTTCACATGCAAAATCTATGGTATCTTCAATGGTTTCTTCATCATCCCAAGGTAAACCGATAACAAAATAGTTATAAATTTTTATATGTGCCTGTTTGAACACTTTCACCGTATTGCGAACATCATCAAGCGTAATCTTTTTGCCGATTTTATCCAAAATATACTGTGATCCGCTTTCTACGCCTATACTTACAAGACTACACCCTGCTTCATACATCATATCAGCCATTTCCTGATCTGCTGTATCTGCGCGGGTATTGGCAGACCATTTGATTTCAAGTCCGCTGTCAATAATTTTTCGGCACAAATCCATTACCCATTCTTTATCTATATTAAAAATATCAGACCAGAATATGAAATTACGGATACCGTATTTTTCAACGCATTCTTTAATTTCTTCCATAACGTTGTCTGTACTGCGTTTTCTGACTCTCGAACCCGAAACCGGCGTTGCAAGGCAGAAGAAACAGTGATACGGGCACCCGCGGGAAACTTTTATAACAGCCTGAACTTCGTTATTATCAGGACGTCTGTATTTTTTATTGTTAATTAAATGGCGCGCAGGAAAAGGCAATTCATCTAAATTTTCTATCAAGCGGCGTTTACCGGTGAATTTAATCAGCAAATCTTCTCTGTAATATATTCCGGATATCCAGCGTTTTGATTTACCGGAAACGATTTCGCGCAAGGTTTCTTCAACTTCACCGATAATTATTATATCCAGATCTCTATGATTTGCCAGCACTTCATTCGCAATAGTTAAGAACGCCGCGCCTTTTGCAATTGTTACGATATCCGGACAAATAAGTTTTGCTGTTGCAAAAACCGACAAATCGTTTTCCAGCGTCGGAGTTGCAACATTTGCAACAATGTAATCAGGTTGAAATTCTCGTAAATCGTCTTCCAAAGAGCCTTCCTGACTGTAATCCCTTATTCTTGCCTCAAGTCCTGCTTTTTCTGCAACTGCTGCCATATACATTAAATCTGTCGGCGGCAAAGGCGGAATAACTATCAGTTCCTTTGTTGGCTGCTGGCATCTGTCCTCTCTGTTCAAAACAGGTGATGGCGGATATATTAACAAAATCTTTTTCTTAACTTCTTGCTCTGGCACTTTTATTATTCCTTTTCTTTTATTGTATTAGTAACAACTGTGGCAATTGCAAGGCATATCGCTCCAATAAAAAATGCGTATTCCCAATGATAATTTACGGCGTCTGCCCCTTGCATAAATGAACATTTTGAAATAAATCCTGCAACAAGTGTACAAACAAATATCTGCGGACCTGCAATAAAAATATTGAAAAGTCCCATTACAGAACCTTCTGTACCTTTTTTAATATACTGGGACAACATTGCAAATGGCAATGCACAAATACTAGCCCAGCCAATACCGGCAAGTCCCATTAATGCTGCAACCGCTCTGACATCTTTTGTAAATGCCATGCCCAAATACGCCAAAATCATTGTGATTAAAGATATTATATGAACTTTTTTATTTGTATATTTTGCTGACAAAACTCCTATCGGAATTGCAACGACAAAACAAATAAAGTTAAATATGGCAAAACAAATTGAAGAAAAATTTGTTCCGACCAGGGTCGCATTTTCGTATAACGCTTTTGCTTCATCAGATACGGTTGACAAGTCCGGCACTTCAAAAATTGTATGGACTGAATACTGTGTAAAGAATATAAGCATACACATTACGCCAATCCAGGTGAAGAATTGCATTAGACAAATCTTAGAAACCTCTGGTGACAACGCAAAAAAATCTTTCAAAGACTTTATAAAAGAGGTTTCTTCTTTTTCAGCAATTGCAACATCTTTAAGCTCTTCGCGTCTGGTTTGCTGTTCTTTTATAGTTATGCAAGTCCATAGCATTGCAAGCGCAAATGCAAGCGCTGCCATTACGAATTGTGCTGTTATGGACATCTGATACCCGAAAGCCCATTTTAAAAACGGAGCAGTCGCAGCAGCAACAACAGACCCTAAACCTATAGCAAGACTCATATAAGAATTAGCAATTGAATATTGTTCTTCTGGCACAACATCCGGCACCAAAGCTCTGTAAGGACCTTGTGCAATATTTATGCAGGCATCTATAATCCAGATCATTATTGCAGCAATGAATAATGCTGTTAATTCAGGTAAATGCAGACTTGTAATATTTTGGAGCCAATCGGCAATATTTGCAGAATTAGGGAAAATCCACAAAGCAAGAGCAGCGATTAATGCACCACCCAGCAAATATGGTCTTCTGCGTCCGAAAGGTGAAACTGTTTTATCTGATAATGCCCCAACCAAAGGCTGAACAACCATGCCTGTAAAAGGACCTGCAAGCCAGATTAAACCGTACAAAAACGGAGAAGCGCCGAGATTTTCGGTAACCGGTCCGGACAAAATTATTCTCATCTGCCATGCAAATTGCAGACCAAAAAATCCTAAAGCAAAGTTTAGAAACATCGGGGTAGTAAATTTTTTTAGTTGATTATCTTCCATATCTTCTCCATAACAACAATCTATACTCTTTTAGCAGCCGCGTCTATCAGACCTTTAAACAATGGATGCGGTCTTTCAGGACGTGATTTAAATTCTGGGTGGAATTGCGATGCCACAAACCAATCCAACTCAGGTAATTCAACTATTTCAGCTAGCATACCGTCAGGTGACATGCCGGAAAATACCAGTCCAGCATCAGATAGTTGTTTTATGTATTCACTATTAACCTCATATCTGTGACGGTGGCGTTCTGAAATTTTATCCGTTCCGTATGCCTTTGCTGCAACTGACCCTTTTTTCAGACAGCAGTCATAAGCACCCAATCTCATTGTGCCGCCATATCCTTGAACATTCTTCTGTTCAAGCATTAAATCTATAACCGGATTTTGTGCGTTTTCGTCAAACTCTGTTGAATTTGCACCTTTTAATCCGACTACATTACGCGCATACTCTATAACCGTGCACTGCAATCCAAGGCATAAACCTAAGAACGGCAGATTATTTTCACGCGCATATTTAATCACGTTCAATTTACCTTCAACTCCGCGGACACCAAATCCGCCAGGAATTACGACTGCCTGAACATCTTTTAATAAGTCTTTGCACTTTTTCTCATCAATACATTCTTCTGAATTTATCCACTTAATTTCTATTGCGGCATCATTTGCATAACCGGCATGTTTAAGGGATTCCACTACTGATATATATGCATCAGAAAGTTTTGTGTATTTCCCTGCAATAGCAACCCTTATTGCTTTTTTAGGATTCTTAATTTTTTCAACAAGTTCAGTCCACAATTTTAAATCAGCAGTCCGTTTTTCCACACGGAGCATGTCAAGAACAACATTTGCCATATTCTGATCTTCCAAAGCCAGCGGAACTTCATAAATACTTTTCATATCGCGGCATTCAATAACCGCATCTTTCGGCACAGAACAGAACAGTGCAAGCTTTTCTTTCTCATTTTTCGGAATAGGCTTTGTTGTACGGCAAACCAGAATTTCCGGCTGAATACCGTAACTTCTTAAAACGTTCACACTGTGCTGTGAAGGTTTTGTTTTTAATTCACCGGATGTCGGCAGATACGGCAGGAGCGTACAGTGAATGGAAATAGCATTGCCGATTCCTGCTTCTGCTTTAAACTGACGAATAGCTTCAATAAACGGCAAACTCTCAATGTCACCTATTGTTCCGCCGATTTCTATAAGCTGAAAATCCGGTTCAAACTGTTTGGTTGCTCCGATAATTCTTGATTTTATTTCGTTTGTGATATGCGGGATGACCTGAACAGTTGCCCCGAGATAATCCCCGCGTCTTTCTTTTTTGATTACATGCTGGTAAACGCTTCCTGATGTTACGTTATTATATTTACCTAAATTTGTATCTGTAAATCTTTCGTAATGCCCTAAATCAAGATCGGTTTCGGCGCCGTCATCGGTTACAAAAACTTCACCATGCTGGAAAGGACTCATTGTGCCGGGGTCTACGTTTATATATGGATCAAATTTCTGGTTAATAACTGAAAATCCTCTTGCACGTAACAATTTACCTAAAGATGCAGCTATAATTCCTTTCCCCAAAGAACTCACAACTCCGCCTGTAATAAATATATATTTTGTCATCTTTTTACCCCTGTCCTATTCCCCGACTATGTCTATAGTCAGCTTTTACAACTTTTATTTTTTATGTCCGGTTAAATTAATTAATTTTCGGCACTTTGAAAAAGCCGTTTTCTTCTTCCGGCGCATTTGACATCAATTCTTCTTTTGTATGTTCGTAATAAACTTTATCTTCTCTCATGACATTAACAAAATCAATAACCTGAGTCATTGGTTTTACATTTGTTGTGTCAACCTCGTTCATCTGGTCAACATACTTTAAAACATCACCTAATTGTTTGGTATAAAGTTCTTTCTCGTCATCTGTTAATTCTAATCTCGCTAATTTTGCGACATGTTCTACGTCTTTTATTGTAATCATATTAAATAACTCCACTAACTTTTACATAAATTGTAGCATAAAAAAAACTGATTATGCGCTAAAAAAAACATTTTTTAAAAAACTTTTATTTTTGTTAATATTATGCTAATATATTTATATTAAAGAGGAGACGTTTGAATTTGACAGAAGATTTAACCAAATCCGATAATCTTGATGAACTTCTTATCGCTTATAAAAAATGTAATGATAAAAAGAAAAAGAAAATGCTTCACATCAGTATAGTGCAAGCAGCAATGGATTTTGTCAAAAAAATTGCAAACAGTATCTCTTCTCAATCCGGTATCTCTCACGAGGATCTTATGCAGGTAGGATCTATTGGATTAATTAAAGCAATTGAATTTTATAA
>CALUQJ010000083.1 GCA_944322865.1 Candidatus Gastranaerophilales bacterium | reverse complement strand
GATATGGATAAATTCAATATTAGTTTATTACTAATCTTTTTGATTTTGTACATATTAAAAAACGGCTCTTACCTGAACAGATAAGAACCGTCTAAGTCTCTCAAGGCATCCGGCAGCTTGGTAAACTGCCACCCTGTATATACATTATTTATCATGTTCTCCGATTTGTCAAGGGTACAATTAACATATTTTAAGATTTTCGACTTTTTGGGGAATTTATAGTAATATAGTCGAGCAGGGTAAAAGACAGCTCTTTTTGGAACGGAACAACCTACAACATTATGTAGCCTTCGGGTTAGTTCCCGACTAGAAAGGGGGTCGATATGGATAAATTCAATATTAGTTTATTACTAATCTTTTTGATTTTGTACATATTAAAAAACGGCTCTTACCTGAACAGATAAGAACCGTTAGCCTTCTTCAGAGCTGCCGGCAGCTTGGTAAACTGCCACCCTGTATATACATTATTTATCATGTTCTCCGATTTGTCAAGGGTACAATTAATATATTTTAAGGAGATTTACTATGAATGAAGAAATGAAAGAAGCATTAAAAGATGTTTCACTGAACTATGGCGAAAAAGCCGCTGAATTAGCTATTGATTTTGTTTTTGAACTTATCAACAAAGCCGCTGAAATTTCAGAAAACAAAATTGATGATGCGTTTATGCCGACACTAAATACGCTTAAACCAGTCGCGTTGGCGCTTGCAGATCAAATCTATAAGGAACAAGCATAATGGTATTTGACGTTGCAAAGGCAATAGAAAAGCTTTCGGAAGCCGTTAAAAGCGGCTTTCTGTTTGCAGAAACTGCGAAAAAACATCAGTCGGAAAGCGCAATTCTTAAAGACCGTAAACAATTACAAAAAGCGGTTAATTATGCTGAGCAATTGATTTTGCTGATGTATCCGCATTTTAAACCTAAAGATGAAAAAGAACAAAAAGAATTTGAAAACTTATTGGAAAAATTTTTAGAAAATAATTAATATGGAGTCGTAATGCAACAGGAACAATCTCAAGAATGCTACGAGCATCATATGATGTTAAACGGAAAATTAGATAAAGTTAATCATTTTTTGTTCGGTGACACCGAACACGCAGGTGAAGTTTCTTTTGTATCAAAAGTTAATCTGATGTTTGACGAATTAAAGTTCATAAAACAGAGTCTGATTACTTCTATATTTGTTATAATTACAAGCTGCATCTTTTTAGGTCAGCAATTGTATCAGATAGATACCACCTCCAAAGAACTCGGATTATACATAGAAAGACAAAAGCAGGTGGAACTTCAACTGGCAAAGCTTGAAGCTAAAATTGATAAACAAATTGAATAATTGCTTATATAACTGATATTTGCCCTGATGGTTTATAAATCATCAGGGCTTTTTTATTCTTTTAAATCTTGTTAAGCCGGATTTATGTGTTAATATTACACTATGAACAAAAGTGTTGTTAAAATTACAAGTGGGTTGCGAGGTCAGCTCGAAATTCCGGCAGATAAATCTATTTCGCACCGAGCAGTTATGTTTTCCTCACTTGCAAAAGGAAAATCTATAATTAAAAATTTTTCACAAGGACAAGATCCGTTATCTTCGCTAAAAGTCTTTCAAGCAATGGGAGTTGATACAAGATTTATTGATAACAGAACACTGGAAATAGTTTCATCAGGTGAATTAATGCCACCTGCTATGACTCTAAATTGCGGTAATTCCGGAACGACAATGCGTCTTGTTTCCGGAATACTTGCCGGACAAAATTTTAATTCTGTTTTAATCGGTGATGAAAGTCTTTCAAAACGCCCGATGAAAAGAATTATAGAACCTCTTGAACTTATGGGGGCAAAAATTAAGGCGATAGATAATCATGCACCACTAAGTATTTTCGGAACAAGACTTCATGGAATAAATTATGTTTCAAAACTTGCCTCTGCGCAGGTTAAATCTTGTATATTATTAGCAGGTTTGTATGCAGAAGGCAAAACATCAGTTATCGAACCATATATATCAAGAGATCATACTGAAAGAATGTTGAAATATATGGGGGCAGATATTGATGTTACAGGAAAAACCGTGACTATCAGGCAGTCCGAACTAAAACCACAAATAATAGAAATTTGCGGGGATATTTCTTCTGCCGCATATTTTATTGCTGCCGCACTTGTTGTTCCGAAATCTAAGATTATTCTGAAAAATCTCGGCTTAAACCCGACGCGTACCGGCATTATTGATGTTGTACAAAGTATGGGCGGCAATATAAAAATACTTGCTCAAAGGCAGGTAGCAGGAGAAGAACAGGGCGATATTGAGGTTGAATATTCAGAGTTAAAAGGATGCAACATTTGCGGGGAGCTTATCCCTCGTCTGATAGATGAATTGCCTGTAATTGCAGTGCTTGCCACTCAGGCAGAAGGCGATACGATAGTAAAAGATGCAAAAGACTTACGCAATAAAGAATCCGACAGAATTTCAACCATTGTAAACGAACTCAAAAAAATTGGGGCAGATATTGAAGAACTGGAGGACGGATTTGTTATACACGGCAAAACAAAATTAACCGGCGGTGCTGAGATAGAAACCTATCACGATCACAGACTTGCAATGAGTATGTATGTAGCCGGGCTTGTTTGCGAAAAACAGATTTTGATTAAAGATTTTGACTGGGTGAATATATCGTTTCCTGAATTTTGTAAATGTTTCGAAAAATTAATATATTAATGAGTTATTATTAATTTAAAATTATTTGTGATATTATAAATAATATGAAAAAGTGTTTAAGTGTAATTTTAGTTTTATTGACCGGCTTTTTTATCTTACCTTTAAATTCTATTGCCAATATCACGGATGATATTACTGATAAAATAATTATTAAAACCGAAGAAGTTCTCCTACACGAATCAGAATACAAACGTTCATCATTTTTTTATTTACGAATATATAATAATGATAATGTTGCCTATAAATTAAAATCTCTGTCATGTCAGTTTTCTATCGATGACGAAGTTAAAATTAAAGACTTTTATAAATATTATTTAAAGGAGTATGATACAGAAGGGCGTTTCCCGTATACATTTGGCATACATTTAGTAGCTATTCTCAGTTGTTTTACTCCAGTTACGTACGTTATGTTTTGGTCTGCTTTGTACGACAGCGGTGAAAGCCAATTTGACTTATTTATAAAACAACCTGTAAAATCAATTGTATTAATTCCTAGTAACATAAAATATAAAATTAAAGAAGGTTTAAGAAACAAAAAAATTCGTAAGGAATTAAAAAAATACTATAGGATGAATGATATAATTAAATATAAAGAAATGGAAGGTACAATTATTGAACCGAATACAGAATTATTAATTCCTCTTGCGACACAAGACTCTTTTATTATATTAGAAAATGTAGAAACCCAAGAAGAATATCGTTTCAATGATGGTAAGATCTTTTATTTACCAAATCACATTAATTTCAATTAACCATTCGGCTTGTTGATTTTTAAAGCAGGGGATTTTTTCTTTCATCTTGCAGGACTTTTAGCAGTTTACTATTCAACAAAGTTAACTTTTCATCGTATTTATAATCCGTCAAATCATAATTTTTGCCTATCAGTTTTAAATTCTCGGCTTTTTCAATACTTTTGTCCAGCAAACGTTCAGCCTGACGGGTGTTTTTCTCGCTTTGAAGGGTATACCTGAACAATTGCAAAGTATTTATTTTATCATTTGCTCTCAAAGTTTTTAACAATTTATTTAAATCATTTTCAGACAAAATATTTTTTCCTTGGATATTCTTCATATAAAAATCATTAACTTCACCGGCTGAAGATATTTTGTTAAATACGGAAATCTTGCGTGTAAGAAATTTCGGGTTACAAATTTCATTAAAGAATTTTTGAGTTTCAAGTAAAAAAACTCTCTGATAACGCTGCAAAACATTGCCGTTCCAAATATTGCACGGCAGTGACAAGACATAACCTTTTATCTTACCATTTCTAAGATTTAAGCCAAGTTTTGTTGTGTTGTAATCCAGAGGTTGTATAATATCAATCCCGATTTTAGCGCCTGTAGATTTTTGAAGAACACGTTTAAAAACAGCAGGTCTGACTTCTCGGTTAACAAATTCATCTTGCAGATTTTTATAAAAAGCCAGATTCATTGCAGTTGCATTTTGTAATCTTTCTTGCACAGTTCCTTTTGATAAACCGAGCGGTAAAAATGTTTTTGTTTTATCAATATGTAATTTTATCATATTGTTTATAAAATACGTGAAAAAATTTTTTGCGCAAAAATTTATTTTAAGTTGCCTTTCCGCTCAATTGACCGCAAGCCGCATCAATATCCGCCCCGCGTTCAAGTCTTACCGTAACTTTCTTTCCGGATTGTTCCAGAAGTGACTTAAACCGCATTATTGAATTATTTGACGGTCGTTGATAATCATTTTTCTCTGTAGGATTGTACGGAATTAAATTTATATTGCATTTCAAATCATGCAAATACTCGACAAGCTGTTTGGCACTTTCAAGAGTATCATTAAGATCCTTAATCAACAAATATTCTACAGTAATCCGGCGCCCTGTTTTTTCTATATAATTTTTTAGTGCGTTTTTTAATTCAGGCATCGGATACTTATTTTCTATCTGCATAATTTGCTTTCTTATTTCGTGATTAGGCGCGTGCAAAGAAATAGCAAGTGTCGACTGCATATCAAGATTGGCAAGTTCCTTTATTTTTGGAATAATACCCGCTGTTGAAACAGTTAAACGTCTTGCGCCGATTTGAAGGTTTTCGTTAAATATCTCCATTGCTTTTAAAACGTTTTCAAGGTTTAAAAGTGGTTCGCCCTGCCCCATAAACACTACATTAGTGACTTTTAATCCGGTATCGCGCTGGATAGTCAAAACCTGTTCTACAATTTCTTTATAGGTAAGGTTTCTGATAAAACCGCGTTTCCCAGTTGCGCAAAAAGAACAATTTACAGCACAACCTACTTGTGAACTTACGCAAGCCGTTAAATTCGCACGGTTGTCAAACCGCATCAAAACAGTTTCAACACACTGCCCGTCCGGGAATTCCAGCAAGTATTTAAGCGTACCGTCAGAACTCGTTTGTTTAACTTTGATTTTTGTATCTGTGACAACTGCGCATTTTTTCAATTCTTCACGGAATTTTACTGACAAATCCGTCATTTCATCAATTGAAGATACTGATTTTAAATAAATCCAGTTGTGGATTTGTCTTGCACGAAATTTTGAAGCGTGTAAGTCATCTGTTATTTTTTCTATTTCATTTAATGTTAAACCGGAAATTACTTGCATATTCTAATCCTTGCCTGCCGGTATATTGGCTTTGTAATAATCAATAATTTCGACCATAGAGTGCAGCATAAGAACAACCGGTTCCACCTCTTGTTTCCAGGGATAATACCCGCATGATTCCGGCAAAATATCAAGCGGATTATCAGGGAAAGTCCTGCATATCTGCGGTCTGTTTTCATAATCGGAACAACGTTTGCATTCCGTAAGTTTAGGACAGTGATAAAAATACACATCCCCTTTTCCTTCAAGCATTTTTATATACTCAGGATAAACCTTTTTAGCATCCTCTGCTGACTTATACGGGACAAAAATACTTGTAAATTGTTTTGCAAAATTGTCGCCGTTTTGGGCTTTTTGTTTCAGTTCTTCGGGAGAAAACTCACTGCAAGCAAGATTACAACAGGTTGCGCAGCCCTTGCAATGAAATTCTTTTCTGTAAGCCAAAACCTCTGTCCACTTTGTCAGAATTTCTTTTGAAATATCGTTCAAAAGCATATC
>CALUQJ010000082.1 GCA_944322865.1 Candidatus Gastranaerophilales bacterium | reverse complement strand
TCTCGTTCCAATGTATAAGAGCACACTTCGTGTGCTGTTGCGGGATGACGGCGCAACAATGACCGTTATTAGCCGACTTTTAAGTCTGTAACTTTTGTTAACACATATCTTCTAAAGAGTTACGCATTTGACACTCCACACACAACCAAATCGGTTAATCAGGAAGTCCTTTAATAGTCTTAGATGAACGAAGCTCTATTAAAATAGCGAAATAGCCAAACCCCATGTAAAACAAGGCAAAAAAATATGCCGCAACTCGGAATTGAACCAAGGACACAGGGATTTTCAGTCCCTTGCTCTACCAACTGAGCTATTGCGGCATATCATTTCTATTTAGTTGTCATGGAGCTGGTAGAGCAAGCTCTACAGATTTTTGAACTCCGTTCCGTTTCACTCCACTGGGGAGCTATTGCGGGCATATTTTGTATTATTTAGTTGTCATTTCTGTCAACATTTCTATTATATGTGCTAAACTTTTTAAGTCAATAGTTTTTAGCTTTTATTTATAATCCCCAGCAAAAAATTCTTTCTTCAGGCTTTATTTAAATATGCAACTCTCTTATATTTCTCAAAAATACCCTAATTATACCGGATACAGCCCCATTTTTACAGGGATGGTTAATCTCGACTGCATTGATTCAAATCTGACCGAGATCAGAAAAAATGACTTTATAAGCGGAGTCTATTATAATAATATGTTTACCCTCAATAACAACATTTACAAAAAAGAGCGGATTAACAAATATTTACAGGAACTTGGCAAGATTTCACCTGATGAAAGCTCCACAAAACTGCTAAAAGACCATGCCAACGATGCTGCTTGCAAACTAGCTGCAATAGAAAAATACCGCGATGCACATAATATAAATACCCTGATTATAAATAAATTTCCGGAATTATTATACGGGCTTCAATTAAACCAAATTGTCGAAAGTCTTGATACGCTCTCTTATGCAATCAGGGATAATTACCAGAAATATCAGGATGAGGACAATTATTTTAAAATTGGTGATAAAACAATCCATTTGGAATACGCAGGTAAGGGGTGCAATAGTATTGTTTTTAAACTTTTTGACAATTCCGGACATAAGACAGCTATGAAAGTTTACATTAATCCGGAAGAAGTCGGATCCTATAGTATTTGGGGCGAATTAGCCGTGTATCATGACTTGAAGGATATAAAAATAAACAATATTCCGGAATTGTATCTGGCTAATCCACTGGTTAAACAAGTTGATGACTGTACAAAATCGTCCTCGACAACAGACTACATCGCAGATATTTTAGACTATGATGCCGATAATTCAGATACATCAATGTTTAAGGATTATGACGGATACAAAGGCGGCTGGACGCTTATTGAATATATAGATGACAATTCATGCCCTAAAGCTGTCGGACAAACTCTACAGGAATGGCTAAAAGATAATAATCTTATTCATTATGATATGTACTCCGCTGATAATGTTAAAAATGGCTACATAATTGATCTTGGCGGTATTGGCATTTAATCTCGATTCTGTACTTTTAGTATTAATTTTCACGACACCAGTCGCGCAGAATTTGCACTTAAACAATTATGTTGTTGTTTTAACCTTTTGACTATCGCCCGGCTGTGCTTAATCCTGATTATTGCGGAGCAAGGTATAATGTTACATTACGACCTTCAAGCAGAGGTTTCTTTTCTACTACCAGCGGTTCGTTTTTTAAGTCCTCAATAAACCTGTTTGCAAGCTCAAATGCAAGATGCGCGTGCTGCATTTCACGACCGCGTAGCATTACAACGATTTTTACTTTATTGCCTTGCGAGATAAATTTTTGTATATTTTTAACTCTGACCAGGTAATCATGAGTATCTATTTTATAACGGATTTTAACTTCTTTCACTTCTACAGTGTGCTGTTTTTTCTTAGCTTCTTTCGCACGTTTTTCTAATTCATATCTGTATTTTCCGTAATTTAAAATTTTTGCGACCGGCGGTTCTTGATTCGGACTGACAAGAACTAAATCTAAATCCGCATCATATGCCATTCTTAATGCTTTAGAGGTTTCTACAACCCCGTGGTTTTTACCGGTTTGATCTATTAATCGAACTTCTTTTGAGCGAATGCGCTCATTCATTATTGTTTGATCCTTTTTGCTGTTATCGCGGGTATATCTGTCGTTAGCTATGACTGTGTCTCCTTTACTGTTTCCAACAATTACAATTAAATACTAGCACAAAAATCCTGTTTTCAATAGTTTTACACTAAAAAGTTTTTTGTAACAAAATGTTAAAACAAAATATTTTTGCCTCTATTACTGTTATATCAAGCTTTTAAGCTATTATTGCTCAAAAGAACAATTAAAGTTTTTTTCTCTATATACCGATAAATAATTTGTCAGAAATGAAAAACATAAATTACATTTACAACAATATAAGGAGTATTTGCGTATGATTACAGAATCAAAAGCGGACATGTTGGGGGCAGAAGTACTGACAAACCTACTGGAAGAAAAAGAATTGGAAACAATTGACATGTCAATTCCACTTCAAATTCTATTTGACGATTTTATCACATTTATTGCGAAAACCGATTTTGATTAAACTAAATCCAGCAAAAATACGTTTAAAGAGATTAACTGACAGGTTAATCTCTTTTTTTTATATTAAGTTTAAAATAATGTTGTTTATGATATTATTTAATAGTCGGGATATTGTTTGATGAGGGTCTGTAATATGAAAAAAACAATCATAGCATTATTAAGTATTTTAGCACTGTCATTACCGGCAAATGCGACATTTAAGGAACATTTTGACCTCGGGCAGCAATATCTGGCGAATTACCAGTATTCCGGCGCTATTACCGAATTTAAGAGCGCTTTGAGAATAAATTATATGGATAACTCGGCAAGAATAGGGCTTGTAAATTCTTACCTTGCACGCGGAACTTATTATGCAAATACTGACAAAAATTATAAAAAGGCGGCTGATGATTATAGAAGCGCGCTTTTTTATCTGATGTATTATCCGGATGAAAAAGCTGTAAAAAATTCTGCTCAAGCTGTTGTTCAGGTTACTGCTAATTTGAACAAATGTCTTAGCGCAATACATTTTGACAAAAGTGCTAAAAACAGATTTGAAACTGCAAAAGCTCTCCGAGCAGACGGTGATTTCGCCGCAGCAGGATATGAATTTAATCAGGCAATAGGCGACACGGAATATATTAAAGAAAGTTTTCAGCAGGTAGGCGATATTATGCGGCTTATCGGAAACGATCCTAAGGCTGCCGAATACTATAAAAAAGCTATTAACGTTGCTCCGACTGATATTGATTTGCGGCTGGTTTATGCAAAAACGCTTGATAATATAGGTAAAGAAGATGAAGCGGTAAATGAATATAATTTCATACTTTCCCAGACAGAAGATGGCAACAAAAGTGTACTCTATACTCTTGAAAGGATTTATAAAAAGAAACTTGAAACCACCCCCAATGACGCAAGTCTGACCGCAAACCTCGGGGCTATATTACAAAAACAAGGTAAATTGGATGAAGCACTTAGATTTTATTCAAAAGCTGAATATCTGGATCCTGCAAACATAAACACAAGAATTAATGTAGGAACTTTATATCAGCAAAAAGGAGATTATAAAACAGCTATTGTGGCTTACGATTCTGTATTGACGCTTTATCCTGATAATGTTCAGGCAAATATATATAAAGCGCAGTCACAGGAAGCCCTTGGAGATAATAAGGCTGCTATGGAAACATATAAAAAAGTTCTTGCAGTTGATCCGAATAACGAAATTGCAAACGCAAACTTTATGAATACAGTCAGAAAATCAATGTCACCCCAGCAATTCACAGAATACGTAAAAAAATCAGGACTGCCGCCTGAAACTATTTACAGCTTTGCACTCGAATTACATCGCAAAAACAAATTGGATGATGCTATTTATCTTTATAATGAAGCAATAAAACTTGAACCGCAAAATCCGGAAATTTATGCCAATTTAGGTATCGCTTACTCCCAAAAACAAGATACAGCAACTGCTTTGAATATCTTAAACTCTGCACTTGTAAAATTTCCGGATAACAGTCAGATAAAAGAAGCGGTTACAAATATTAATAAACAAATTTCAGATCAAAAACTGGCTAAAGCCGCTGAATATTATAATAAAGGCGATTACGAAAAAGCTATAAAAGAATATTTGCAAATTGAACCTCTGAATATGGATATAACGCTTGCGGTTGCCTCTTCTTACCAAAACCTCGGTGACAATAAAAATGCTCTTGTTTATTACAAAAAAGCATTAGATTTTAATAGCAAAAATGCAGATATTGCTTATTATATAGCGGCAATTTTGACAGAAGAAAATGATATCCAAAATGCTATGATTTATGTTGACAAAGCGCTAGAACTTAATCCGGAACATATTAATGCAAAAGAATTAAAACAGAATCTTGCATCAAATCAAAATGCAGAACTTTTGCAATCCGCAATTAACCTATATGACAGCGGCAAATACGATGAATGCCTTGCGCAACTCAATCAGGTAATAGCAAAAGAACCGGCTAATTCCTATGCTTTATACTATAGAGGAATGATTTATGATACTAAAAAACAGTATCAAAATGCGATTAATGACTATAAAAAAGCACTTGAAAACAATTCAGAACTCGGAATAATCAACTATCTTATAGCAGTTGATTATGACAGCCTTTCTCAATACAAGAATGCATATAATTATTACAAGACTTTTGTAAATTCATATGCAGAAGAGGACGATTACAAAAAATATTCTCAAACACGACTGGAAGAATTAAAGGATTATGCAAAATAAAGTTGCCCAACTTATAAAAAGCAAAGTATCATTAGCCCCGATGGCAGGAATTACAGATTATGTACTGAGAAGCCTGGTACGTAAATATTCTTCGAATTGTCTGTTGACAACCGAAATGATAAGTTCGGAATTTCTCGCGCAGACAAAAGAAACAGAAATAATTAAACGCAATGCCGATCATAGCCCGATATCATATCAGATAAGCGGACATAAACCGCATTTGATGAATAGTGCCGCAAAATTTCTTTCAACTTATGCTGATATGATCGATATAAATATGGGATGTCCGGTTAACAAAGTCGTAAAAGGTCAGGACGGCTGCGCCTTAATGCGCAATCCGGAACTTGCAGCAGATCTGGTTAAAGCAGTTAAAGACGGTACTGATAAACCTGTAAGTGTAAAATTCAGGCTTGGATACACTTTTGATGAATTGAATTATGTTGAATTTGGACAGAAAATGCAAGAGGCAGGCGCTGAATTTATAACAATTCACGGTCGTACACGTTCACAATTTTATTCAGGACAGGCAGATTGGAAGCTTATAAAAGAATTAAAACATAACGTTGATGTACCAGTATTTGCAAACGGTGATGTAACATCAATAGATACAGCGGTACAATGCCTTGAAGAAAGTGATGCCGACGGTTTAGCCATAGGAAGAGGAATACTGGGCGATCCGACACTTATTTTTAGGATTGAACATTATTTGACGAGCGGAGAAAAACTTCCACCACCTTCACTGCGAGAAAAAATAGAAATGCTAAAATGGCATCTTGATGAAGAAATAGCACTGCGCGGAAAAAATGTAGGGATAAAATTCGTCCGAAAGTTTTACCCTTATTATATAGCCGGAATAAAAAATGCCGCAAAAATCAGATCCGTTCTGGTCGTAGAAGAGGATTATAAAAAAATATTGGAAATTTTAAACTCCTTGTAAAGGACTTGAAATTTTTGGGGCGATAGTGTATAATAGGAATATGAAAAACCAATTACCGAGGAAGTATAGAATAATCAGTAGGGTGTGTCGTTCTGACGCACCGGAAAATCTT
>CALUQJ010000081.1 GCA_944322865.1 Candidatus Gastranaerophilales bacterium | reverse complement strand
AATAAGAAGAATTATGACACCATAGATATATATAAACATTTAGGATTTCGTATAAAAGAAAGTGTTGTAACAGATATCGGCGGCGGATATGTGATGGATGATTATATAATGGAATATTTAATGCAATAGTGCATGTGTGGATTTAGCCCGAAGAATATTTATGATAAAGTACATCTTGAGGGAATTATGGAAGAAAATAAACAAAAAGCAATATGTGGAAACAAGAACGTGTCAGACAATTTTTTGCAGAAGATGAACTGCTTATAGGACAAAACTACTGGAATTTTGTCTGTGATGATCCGGACGGTTTCAGGATTGTATTTGAGCAATATAAGCAAAGCGCTGGATATATAAAAGCGTCATTGTCTAGAATTAAAACAATGTATTTTAAAGGTTTGGAGGTATAATGATAAATATAGATAAGCTTAAGGATTATGAATTATTTAACGCCGATTGCTTTGATAAATTAAAAGATATACCGGATAAATCTATAAATCTTATACTATGCGATCCGCCTTACAATCTGGCTCATTACAGCACGGGAAATATGAATTTTAGTTGGCGTGCTGAAATAAATAATGATGTTGCCAAATGGGATGAAAAACCTTTAGAACCGGCAGATTTATTGTCTGAATTTAAAAGGATTATCAAACCTAACGGAAATATATTTATTTTTACAAGTTATAATCTGATTGGTAAATATCATGAGGTTTTTGACCCTGAATTTGATACTTTTCAATTTATGGTATGGCACAAAACAAATCCTGTGCCCAACATACGCAAATCATCTTTTTTAAACAGCTGCGAATTAATTGTCTGCCTTTGGAATAAAGGACATACCTGGAATTTTACCAAACAAAATGAAATGCATAATTTTATAGAATGTCCTATCTGTATGGGAAGCGAACGACTTAAAAATCCTAAACATCCGACCCAAAAACCAGTAAAAGTCCTTGAACATATTATAAATATCGCAAGCAATGAAAATGATATCGTTTTAGATATGTTTATGGGAGTTGGCAGTACTGGTGTTGCAGCACTTAATCTTAACAGACGATTTATTGGTATTGAATTGGATAATGAATATTATGAGGCATCCGTGAAACGATTAAAGGATGTCTACTACAACAGCAAAAATAAAAAAGAGAAATGTTATGCCTGAGATAAAGCTAAATGATGAATTAGAGGTAAATATAGAAAAACTTTCCAATTTGGGATTGGGAATAGCAAAAGTTGACGGGTTTGTCATTTTTGTTGAAAATGCCTGCCCGCAAGATGTTCTTAAAATTAAAATTACTAAAGTCACTAAAAATTATGCTAAAGCAAAAATTTTAGAAGTAATGTCACCTTCTAAACACAGAACATCTCCCTTCTGCCCTATGCAAAAAGTTTGTGGTGCATGCCAGCTGCAATATATAAATTACAACTACCAGCTGGAACTTAAACGGGAAGTGGTTCAGGATGCAATACGAAAAATCGGGCATTTGGACATAGAAATTCCAAATCCTGTTCCGTCGCCTCTAATAAAAGCCTTCAGACACAAAATCCAATATCCTGTCTGTCAGACAAAAGTTTCCAAACGCCTGCTTGCGGGGTATTATAAACCGCATACACACGATATAGTTAATATAAAATACTGCCCTATACAACCTGAAATTTGTGATAAAATTGTTGATTTCATAAGAGAAAAAGCGCCTGAATACAGAATATCCGGCTACGATGAAAAAAAACATGCCGGTGATTTAAAACATATTGTTATAAGAAATTCAGCAGCAACCGGAGAAAATCTTGTGGTTCTTGTTGTTAATTCTAAACAGAACTCAACTAACTACAAAAATTTAGCGCAAAGCATCTATGAGAATTTTGCAGAAGTTTCAGGTGTTTGTTTAAATTACAACACCAAAAAGACAAATGTAATTATGTCAGAGAATACTGAATGTATCTGCGGCAAACCGGTCATTGAAGAAAAAATCCTTGGTAAAACTTTTTATATAGGCACAAATACATTTTTTCAGGTAAACCCGAAAAGTGCAGAAAATATTTTCCGGTATGTAAAAGACTATATAGCTGCTAATTTTGAAAATCCTGTTGTTTTGGATGCTTATGCTGGAATTTCAGCTTTCGGAATATGCGTGTCCGATGTCTGCGATAAAGTCGTGAGTGTTGAGGAAAACACCGACTCTTGCCGGCTTGCTGAGGATTCTCTGGAATTAAATAACATAAATAATCTGGAAATTCATAATGAAGATGCGGCAAAGTTTTTTGCTAAAGAGAAAAGAAAATTTGATGCTGTAATTCTTGATCCTCCGCGCAAAGGCTGCTCTGTCGAATCACTTGATGAGGCTGTAAGACTTTGTAATAATACCATTATTTATGTAAGCTGTAATCCGGCAACTCTTGCCCGTGATTTGAAGTATCTAACTGAAAAAGGCTGTCGCGTTCAAAGCATCCAGCCTTTTGATATGTTTTGTCACAGTTTTCATATAGAAAATGTTGCTATTATTCAAGGTTAACCGTTTTTTCGCCGAATTTTTTAAGTGTTTCTTTTAGCAAATCCTGAGCTTTTGCAATTATGCCGATGTCATCAGACTCAAAATCGCTAAGTCTGTCCATATAAAATTTTCTTAACCTTTTTATTTCAGCCTGCGTAATGGTTTTATCTTCACGTTTTAGATAATCCGGTGACCTTTTGATTAATTCGGTTATAAATTCATCAGGCTTATATTTTTGTCTTGCCTCTTTGTAATAAAGCGGAATTTTTTGTCTTACACCGGACATATATCCGTCAAGCATTTTGACATGTTCCTTTCCTATTACGACCGGAAGTTTTTCTTCTCCGCATATTTTTGCGTCAGCGTTATAAGCATTTGTAAATAACGGACGAGAAATATCTTCACGTAACCGTGTTTTTATAACATCAAGATTGTTGGCAATTCTGCGTCCCGGAGATTTTTCCGGATAATTTTCTTTAAGATTTATGTGCAGTTTGCCAAGAGTTCTTGTTATGTTGTAGACATATTTTGATTCTAATTCTTTAGCTTTAGAGTAATGCGGACCGTAAAGCATTATCAATTCCAGAGTCTGTTTATTTTCATTTTTACCTTTTTTGTTAATCGGGACAAATCTCATCTGATAATCAGAATAAGTACTGCTGCGAGGTTTGGATATTTCTGCTTTTTTCAGGAAAGATCCGAGTATTTCAAGATCATCAGGTGTAATACCGTTTTGCCTAATTTCAAGATCCGGATGTTTTTCAAATCTTCCTGTTTTCGGGTTGAGAGTTTTAAATACAGCTATTTCATAACCTTCTTCTTTCATAGCGTCCAAAAACTTTTTAAAAGAGCCAACATTCTGCTGGTCTGTCCAATAAACAGTTCCTCGCACAATGTCCTGTACATACCCCTGACGCTCATATTTATCCATAAAAGAATCGAGCGTTTTTATGGGGTGTTTGCTGTTGTAAACTTCATCATAACAAAATCCTTCATCCGCAAGCTTTTCACATGCATTTTTCAAACCTCTATGAAAATCTTTTGCGTAATCAATGAACTTATCTACACGCGAAATATATGCCTGCTCAATAGCTTGCCCGATAACGCTTGCTTCACGCGGAAGTTTTCCAGAAAAAGAAATCGTATCTGCATTGAGAGGTTGCAGTTGTGGATATTGAACGGATTTGTTCTGATGCTTTGCTTGATTTTGCCTGTAAATTTGAAAATTCGGGGTAATTGTTAAATTCATGCCTTTAAATCTCCTTAGAAATTCTTTTAACTATAACACCGCTGAATAAAAAAATTTACCTTACAACGAAAAAAATACGAAAATCTTAACATAAATTAACACGCGATATTTTTTGAAAAATTTGTGTGTTTGTATTAACATGTACTCGTATAGTTATAAATTAAGTAATAGCATATTTCAGAAGGAGGTTATTATGCCAGCTAAAACTATAACAGTAGACGGTAACTACGCTGCCGCGCATATTGCCTATGCACTAAGCGAAGTTTCCGCGATTTATCCGATCACTCCTTCCTCAACAATGGGTGAATGGATAGATGAATGGGCATCACAACACAAGAAAAACATCTGGGGCAAAGAAGTAAGAGTAGCAGAAATGCAATCAGAAGCAGGTGCAGCAGGTGCTGTACACGGCTCACTTGCCGCAGGTGCTTTGACATCAACCTACACAGCATCACAAGGTTTGCTGTTGATGATTCCTGTAATGCACAAAGTTGCCGGTGAAATGCTGCCGCACGTAATCCATGTTTCAGCAAGAGCACTGGCTGCACAATCATTAGCAATTTTCGGTGACCATACTGACGTTATGGGCTGCCGCAACACAGGTTATGCAATGCTTGCTGCAAACTCTGTTCAGGAAGAAATGGATATGGCTTTAGTTGCTCACCTTGCAACTTATAAAGCTAAAGTTCCGTTCTTACAGTTCTTCGACGGTTTCAGAACTTCTCACGAAGTACATAAAATCGAAGAAATTTCTTATGAAGATATTGCAAAACTTGTTGAACCTAAATATATTGAAGAATTCCGCCAGAGAGCAATGAGACCGGAAGCACCTGTATGTAAAGTCGGCGCACAGAATACCGATGTTTACTTCCAGGGACGTGAAACAGTTAACAAATACTATGACGCTGTTCCGGATATTGTTCAGGAATATATGGATAAAGTTGCAAAAGTTACAGGCAGACAGTATCATCCGTTTGATTATGTCGGTGCGCCTGACGCAACAGATGTTATCGTTGCAATAGGATCTTCTTGTGAAACTATTGAAGAAACTATTGAATACTTAAACGCTAAACGCGGCACTAAATACGGTTTGGTTAAAGTAAGATTATACAGACCGTTTGATGTTAAACGTTTCAACGAAGCATTGCCTTCAACAGTTAAACGTGTAACTGTTCTTGACAGAACAAAAGAACCTGGTTCAATCGGTGAACCTCTATACATGGATGTTGTAGCAGCATTAGAAGGCAAAGATATCCGTGTAATCGGCGGTCGTTACGGTTTAGCATCAAAAGAATTTACACCTTCAATGGTACTGGCTGTTTACAAACACGCTGAAAATAACGGTTTCCACGGCTTTACAGTTGGTATTGAAGACGATGTAACTCACAAATCACTTAAAGTTGATGAACACATCGTTACAGAACCGGAAGGTACAACTAACTGTATGTTCTGGGGCTTAGGCTCTGACGGTACTGTTGGGGCTAACAAAAACTCAATTAAAATTATCGGTCAATATACAAACAAAGACGCACAAGCATACTTTGCTTATGACTCTAAAAAATCATTCGGTGTAACTGTTTCTCACCTGAGATTTGGCGACAAACCTATAAAATCAACATACCTTATCACCGCACCTGACTTTGTATCCTGTTCTGCACATGCTTACATCGGCAGATACGATCTTTTGAAAGGTATCAAAGAAGGCGGCACATTCTTGCTAAACAGCCCGTATTCAAAAGAAGAAGCATTTGCTCACTTAACACGCGATATGCAAAAAACTATCATCGATAAGAAAATCAAATTCTACAACGTAGATGCTGAAAAACTTATCGAACAACAACCGGGCTTGCGCGGTAAAGGTGCAAACACTGTTATGATGGTTGCATACTTCAAAGTATCAGGCATCATCCCGTTTGAACAGGCTCTTGAAGGTATGAGAGAAATGACTAAGAAAACCTTCAAGAAAAAAGGCGATGATGTTGTAAATATGAACTTGGCATTAATTGACGCAGCAGTTGACGCTTGCCAGGAAGTACCGGTTCCGGCATCTTTAGACGGTGTAAGTTGTGTTGATGATGTTAAATTAATCGCTGACGATGCATCTGACTTTGCTAAGAAAATCATTGAACCATCAATGAGACAAAAGGGCGACGATATCCCTGTTTCAGCAATGTCAGTTGACGGCGTTATTCCGACCGGCACAGCTTGTCTTGAAAAAC
>CALUQJ010000080.1 GCA_944322865.1 Candidatus Gastranaerophilales bacterium | reverse complement strand
ATTTTTAGGTAAGCATTTATATTTTTTCCTGACACTTTGTCAACTTCTATTTTTTTAATCAAAAGCGGAAGTAAAGAAATTTTAACCTGTAAATTATCCGCCGATAAAACAGGATCTTCATCAGGGAGCAATAAATCAGTATGTCCGATTTTTAAACCGGCGGTAAGTTTAGGAGTTGTAATAAGGTGAACATTTTCAAGTTTCAGCTTAAATCCTGTTGTATCTTCTACAGTTTTGGTTATTTGCGGCAGATAAGAGTTCACCATGCCAGTCAAAGTAAATGGTATTATCAAAAAAAGCAGATATAATACTACAATTGTTGCAGCAACAGTAATGCCAAATCGTTTTAATTTATTATTCATAATTTACCCCTCTTCACATATCCATATGAATAATAAATATATATCACAAAAACAAAATTAATTCATACGCAAATCTTCAGCCAGTTCGTCGAATTTGGCAGCAGCTCTTAGCGGCAGATTTTCATCATTTAGAGTTTCAAGAACCTGTTTTTTGGTACCGCAAAGCAGAACGGATCTTGCGGTTTGCTCAAGCGGACTTTTAACAACAGCTTGCAGATAACGGAGTTTGTTATAATTAGGCTCGTTTTTTAACGATTGCGGGAGCGGCACAACCTGTAGCAGCATTTCGTTTGCATAAATATTGGGATCGTGGTTGACATATCTTTCAGAAACCGGTGCAAAATCGCCATCCTGCGGCACTTCACGCTCTGCACGGTTTGCAAGATTTTTTACTGCTGTATTTGCAAAATCTTCTATTGTTTCAGGCTTGTTTTCGTTATTCATTTTTTTTGTTCCTTGAAAATTAATTTTGTTCTGATTAATTTGATTAATTTCAGTCATATTTACCTCACATTTATTATAGCATACTATTGTGGATTTTTAAAGCCTATTAGTACAATCGGAAGATTTTTCTTCCGCGCAAACTCTAAAAATGTCCGCGGAACATCATTTATATCGGAAACACGTGCAATAAGTCCTTTTATACGTGGATTTATTGAAACAATTTCACTGTGTTCATAACCACGGAACAGCGCATCGCGAGATTTTTCAAACGCGTATACCAGATCCTCTGCATTGTAAACTTTATCACCAATTCTTACATTCTTTATCTGGGTTGTGTATTTTTTAGAGAAAATATATTTTGACAATTGCGCATAATCTTGCAGAGATATATCAACCCCGCGCTCTTTCATTGAGTCAATAAATTGGTCGCGGACAAATGTGCGTTCATCAGTAGGCGAACTAAATAATATGCTTGTAAAACTATTTATATCCTTTTTGTACCCTGAACCCAAATTTTGATAGTAAGCTTCCGCAACATTTGGTTTATCTACATCAAGAATAAAGCCGAATTTACGGTTTGTATAAGTCCTGTTATTATCAAGACTTATTAATGAGGTAGACCATGTACTTTTGTTTGAAGTATTAGCAAGTAATGCTTCAACTGTCGGAAATTCTTTCGGTGAGGTCATGTGTACGGTAAATCTTGCATTATCTCTTGTCGTTCCCGGAGCAAAACCGTATTGTTCGAGATTGGTGATATTGTCATTAGTCAGATTTAAAACTTTTAAATCGACCTCATTACCACCTATATTTACTTTCTGTGTCGGAAATTTATCCATTGCACGGGTGAATTGCGTATCAAAAACAATATTTGCTTTTTCCTGCATTTCATGTAATTTTTCTTCTATCGGATGAGTTTTTTCAAACATAAATTTGTCAAACTCGGCCTGATTAGCTGTTCCTGTACGTTCAAAATGGAATGTCGGGTTAACATTTGAAAGATCTGATTTTGCAAGTATTACAGAGATTTTAAAATCTTCAGGGCGTCTGCAATTTGCAGCCATTGTTTCCGCACTTATCTTACCTGTGTTGTATTGTTCAAACCAGTGGTGGTTTTCGACAATATCGGTTATTCTTGTTTTAACGGCATCACTTAATTGGAATTTGCTTAACACTACGCGTGCATAGTCAGAACTCAATGAAGCGTGTCCTCGGTCAATAACCCCGCCTTTTTTACCGGTGTCGTGGAGAAGCGCTGCAATTTTCAGAATAGTTTTGTCCTGATCTGAAAGCTCTTTGTACATCGGATCATTCATAGCACTTTGCAGAACTTTGAGCGTGTGAATATCTACGGTGTATGCGTGAGTTCCGTGCTGTTTTTTACCTACAATTGTTGTAAATTCCGGCAGCCCTTGAATAAGTGCATCCAGAACTTCTTTCGTTTGTTTATCGTTAATCAAAACTTCATTATTCAAAGTAAAGTCATTTATTCTCTGTGCTATTTTATCAGCAATGAACGCACCTTTTTCTGAAAGCGATTGTTTTTCATAATCGGTTAACTCTTTTACAACCGGCAAGCCTTCAAATCCGGCTTCACCTTTTTCCAATTTAAAATGTGAACGTAAAATATACACATCTGTTTCTTGAACTTGTGACAGTAAGGTTTCTATATCCTGATTAAATGCGGCGCGCGGATATTTTAGCGGAATACCTGTGTTGAATTTTGCAAAATCCAGTGTTTTTAAAACATTTTCAGCCTGCTGATTGTTATTTGCAACTATTTCTCTTAAAAATTCAGTCTGTTTAGCCTTGGCAGGAGTTATTACATCACGCGCAACACCTAAACTTTCAGCCAATCTTGTCTTATACATATTTATATCAATACCTTTGCTTGCAAGTTCCTTATTGACATCTTGCGGCAAATTGTTTAATTTTTCAAGCACGCTTGCCCGAAGATCTATTTTTATATTAGTTAAATTGTCAGATGTTAATATTGAAATATCTTCAACAGAAAATTTCGTCGCTCTCTTTAGATAAAAGTCAATAACAGAATATCCTAAAGTATTATTGAAAAAATTATAAATGTTGAATGTTTTATTATCCATCTCAGCTAATTTCCTGATATCATCCGGTAAAGTGGATAAGGACAGCAAATCACGGGTAATAACATTGTTGTAAACCTCAGGTGTTACATTATTCTTAACATAATAAAGGTTGTTTAAGGCATTATATAATGTATTTATATTGAAATTACCATTGCTGTACAGAGCTGACTTTTTAAAATCATTTAATAGATCAGGATATTTCTCTATTGCATTATATGCTTTAAAGAAATATGTCGGAGCGCCGCTGAGCTGGTCAGGAGATTTTCCGTCAATTACAAAATTTTCTTTTGTAAGTTTTTTATTGATAGATAAAATGCCTGTTATATTGTCCTTGTCTATATAACCTTCCAGAAATTTCGCATTATGAGATAATATATCGGAGTCAATATCATTTAGCAAAAATTTGTATATGTCGTGGAAATTATTATATCCTGCTCCTATTTGAATGCCGTTTCGATTTAGCAAATCATTCAAGAGGGTATAGTTTTGCTTGATTTTATCCAGTGCCGGAATGTTATCTGCATTAGAGAGTAATAAATCCATTCTTTGTTGAGATTTGGTCGGGTCAATTATATGCAATTCTTTGTGTATAAATTTTACAAGGTCAGTAAATTTATCTATATCAAAAGTTTCATGTTTATAAATTGTTTTTAAATAATCTTGAAAATACGGCAACAAGCCTCTTTCATTTATTGCATTATTGATTTTAGCGGCTTTGTTAAAATCGAAATTAGTGTCTTGTAATGGCGCCATATAATATGTTATTTTATCTTTAACCGGTTTCAATGACCTTATGTATTTTGCAGCCCCATCATAATCACCATTTGCAACTACAAAATTAGCGGCCATATTTGAGCCATTTGCAAACGGAGAAGGCAGCTGGTCAATCTCAGCAAAAGCATCAAGCAGTTTAGCAGGGCCGCTAAAGTCTTGTATACCTAAGTTACTAAGATCATTAACAAATTCATTGTTTATATGATAATTATCTTTGATTTTAGCCATTGAATTGTAAAGCTCTGCAAGTGAGTCATCCGGTTCTAGTTTTACTGCACCTTTTTCTTTAGCTAAAATATTATAAAATAGATTTATATTACTTGCTTTTGCTTCCGGTGAAAGTCTTTTTATAAACTCAGCGACTTTGTCAAAGTTTTCAAGATTTACAAGCTCTTCAATCTCAGAATAATATGTTGATTTAATGTCACCGAATGAAATATCATATTTTTCACATGCATCATTAATCTTTTTCATGGCAGCATAATCGGCAGTAAAATCCCTGTTACCTAATTCAACCTCTAAACCGTTTTGTCGTATTGTATCGTATTCTTTCTTTAATTTTTGAACGAAATCTGGAGTAATTTTTTCAATATCATTGATTCTGTCAAATAGATAAGGGTTAAGCTCTATATCAAGTTCTTTTGCAACATACGCGATTTTTTCCAGCCTTTCAGGAGAAAGCGCTTTTAATGCTTTTTTGTCATAATATGCAAGATTTTCCAAATCTGTCTGATTAAGCTTTTGGTCTGCAAGTTTACTGTATTTAATGAGATTGTTTATATATTTATAGCTTTGAGGATTTTGAGAAAGCATAAGCAGTGTGGAGCCTGCTTCTTCAATCCCTAAATCAAAATCTTTCATAAGTTTAGTCAGGTTTTCGCGGGTTAGGATAGAGGGGGCTTTTACTTGCTCTGCAATGCCTTTTAAGCTTAAAAGAATATCTTCTTTTGGCATTGTTGTAACCTCTTCCACAAACTCAGGTAATGCATTACTTAACATATCTAAATAAGCGATAGGTCCATCATTGTTGCCTAAATCTTTTATATCATCAGGTGTAAGGTTATACTTGCTTAATATTTCTGCTTTTTCAGTATCAGTATAACGCTGTCTTTGTTGAAAATATGACTCTTTTTCAGTTATTGCATCATTGTATAATTTAAGCGCTGTTTCTTCTGACACCTTGCCGTCTTTCAATTTAACAGCAGTATCATGGAGTACATCAAGATTTTCTGCACTCAAACGCTTGTCAAGTGTTCCAAAATCGCCATAATCTTCGAGTTTTGGCGCAGTGCTCTCAAATCCAAGTTCCAGTTTACGTAAATGTTTATAATGTGCTGTTAAATAGTCATTGTAACGGTTAAACTGGTCATCAGAAAGATTATGAATAACATCTTCAATCGGTTTGTATAGCGGTTCAAGTTCTTTGCGGCCGCCTGTAACATCTTTACCCTGACGGATGTCATAAGGAACATGTTCACATTCTGCAAATTCATTAATTTCAGAGCCGCGCAGCTGCCATTCGTAAGTGAATCCGTCTTTTGTTTTAAAGTTCATCTGATAAGCAGTATACCCTGAGGGCCGGATTTTAGGTGACGGATCTTTGATGTTCAAATCAACGCCGTGTTGTGCCGCAACAAAATTTATATGTTCAATCTGTTCTTTTGATAAATAAGGGATACCGTCTTTTCCCATATAGTTGCTGATTTTTGCAGCAGAAATTCCTGATTTGCCTTGTGACTGCTCAATAATAAGTTTTTCAATATTTTTAGCAAATTGTTGAGACTGACGCTCCGCTGCCATTTTATAAGCTTTTTCAGGATCGGTTTTGTAAACTTCAACGATATCAGGATGATCTTTATAGTTAAAATCATCCATACGGGTACGTGTACCGACAGCGTCATAAACACCCTTGACGGCTTTTTCAAAACTTGCCGGATATTTTTTGTCTGTCATTGCTGATGAAACTTTATCATAAATACTTTGTTCTGATTTAGCACGGTGTGTCATTGTAATTTTGTCAACTCCAAATCCTGCATCTTGCATTGCATTTACAATTTCAGCTTCTTTGTCAGCCGCGGCATTATGAAGTTCTGTAGCTTTGGCTCTAACAATTTTTTCGCCTTCGGGCGTTAATATTCTTGTTCCGTCCGGCTTTTCAATGACGTGTTGTGCTAACGGCATAGCCGGCTTGGGTTCCTGAACTTTAGGCGCCGGAATGCCTTCATCCGGTTGATTTATATGATTTATCTGATCATTTAGATCTATATATTTTGTTGTAGAAATATCTGCCTCCGTTGCCTGATTATGCAACTTACTTCCCAATTCATGTCCTGCTTTGCCTACGACCTTCATGCCGCCGCCTATAAGTGGAGACATTATCGCACCACCCACAAA
>CALUQJ010000079.1 GCA_944322865.1 Candidatus Gastranaerophilales bacterium | reverse complement strand
AGGGTGGAAAGCCGCACGGGGCTTAGATAGGAGCCCCCCCCCCCCCAGAAAAGCCGCTCAGGACAAGGGTTTCAGCCGTTTTTGCATAGCCGGCATCACCATTATGCCGGTCGACATAACGCGAAGATACAAGGTTTTCTGGTGCGTCCAAACGACACACCCTACGGCGGTTATCGTTGTCGGCTTGGTAAAGCCGATCTACATTTCTTACGCCATTGTGGTGGGCACACTCCGCTTTGCCCACCCTACTGATTATTTTATACTTCCTCGGTAATTTGTTTTTCATATTCCCATTATACACTATTGCTTGTAAAATTTCAAGTCCTTACAGAACAAGCTTTATGAGTTCAATTCAATTATTTCTTCATCATCAGGATTTATATTTTTACCGATGGATTTTTCAAGCTGCGCCTTTGCAGAATTATACTGGTATAATGCGCTGTAATAATTCAACTGGGCATTTTGATACAAAATTTGGGCGTCTTTAAGTTCTGTTGGGCTGGCTTCGCCGACTCTATAACGACCGTATGAAAGTTCATAGTTTTCTTTTGCCTGTTTTACCTGCAAAAGTGCAACAGGCATTTGGTTTTTCTTTTCCTGTAACATCAAATATGCGTTTTGTATTTCCAAATAAATTGTGTTCTGGGTGTTTTTAGCGTTTGCTATTTCTTTATCATACAAATATCTTGCTTCACTTATTTCGTTTTTAATCAACATACCGTTAATAGTCGGGAAATTCAAATATCCGCCGATATTGTAACCGTGGTTGCTTACCCAGCTTTTACCACCGATTTGGACCTGACCTTCGACAGTTAATGTCGGATAATACGATTTTTTTACTAATTTCAGCGTCTGGTTTGCTGTTTCTACTTTTAATTCTGCAAGTTTTAATTCCGGACGCGCTTCGCGTGCTATGTCTATGGCTTCTTCAAATGTCATATCCACAGGTTGATATCGTAATTTATCTTTTACATTATACCGGTCTATAAAAGGCACACCCATTACATTATTCAATTTTGCGACTGCAAGGTTAACTGCATTGTCAGCCTGTATGTATTTCAATTTTGCGTCACTAAGATTGGCTTCTGCAATTGTAACGTCGACTTTCGGGTTCATACCTATTTCATAAAATGCTTTTGCTTGATTATAGAAAAGCTCAAATTTGTCAACAGTATCCTGCGCAACTTTTCTGTTTTCAAATGCAAATAACAAATTGAAATAGGCATCTTTTGTCTGATATACAACATCGTTAATCGTTGCCGCAAGGGTTGTCTTATAACCTTCATAATCCAAACGTCTTATTGTTGCCTGATTTTGGGTTACACCAAAGTCGTAGAGCATCTGCTGGAG
Source organism: Candidatus Gastranaerophilales bacterium (assembly GCA_944322865.1). Taxonomy (GTDB): domain Bacteria; phylum Cyanobacteriota; class Vampirovibrionia; order Gastranaerophilales; family Gastranaerophilaceae; genus CALUVH01. Next base: position 5,105 of record CALUQJ010000079.1, on the reverse strand, counting down.
TGTTAACTGCCCGAGAACATAATAATTAAATGTTAAGTTTCTTCCCAATGCATCAGACAACTGTAACTGTTTAATTCTTGTATAGCCGGTTTGCCAGCTTACTTTCGGGAAATAATTTGACCAGACCTGTTTAATTCTGGAATCTGATGCCAGAATATCGTGGAATGCTGAATTAATCTGCGGGTTATTTCCTAAAGCGAGTTCTAGACATCTATCCAGTGTCATGTCAATATTTTTTTCAACGCCGCCTTCTATAATGAATGCTCCGTCAGGTTTTTTGGGTAATACCGCATCAGCGTGCGGATACTCATCTTCGACAATAGCATTGCCGATAGTTTCAGCCGGTACTGGCGCACACAATAAAATTATTAAACTTAACAACAATATATTTTTTTTATACATCTTTTTCCTTTATTGTTTTTTATGTTTTAAACCTTTAGCCAGATTGAGTTTCATTTCTTCCACCATTACATAGAATGCCGGAACAAGGAATGTACCGATAAATGCAACAGCCATCATACCGCCGAATACAGTCATACCTACAGAGTGACGGCTTGCGGCACCTGCGCCTGATGCAAATACCAAAGGCAGCAACCCTAAAATAAACGCAATATTTGTCATCATAACCGCTCTGAATCTTAATTTCGCCGCCTGCAATGCTGCTTCTTTTATCCCCAAGCCGGCTTCGTGGGCATCTTTTGCAAACTCAATAATCAAAATTGCCTGTTTTGTACTCAAACCGATTAACATAACAAGCCCGATTTGCGAATACAGGTCAAGTGAATACCCTGCAACATACTGGAAGAACAGTGCGCCGACAAGTGCAATAGGAGATATTAAAAGTACGGCAACCGGCAGCATCCAGCTTTCATATAATGCAACTAGGAACAAGTATACAAACACAAGGGACATTGCAAGAATCGGTCCGATTTGTCCCTGGGATTCCTGTTCCTGTAATGAACTTCCTGACCATGCATACCCCATATCTTTAGGCAGTACGCGGTCGGAAATTTCACCCATTGTATTCATCGCTTGACCGGAACTTACACCTTGCGATGCCATACCGTTTATAGTTATTGCCGGATACATATTAAACCTTGTTAAACTATATGGACCTACTATATCTTTGATTTTTACAACAGATGACAGAGGAACCATGCCGCCTGCGGCATTTTTGATATAGATTTTGTCGATATCAGAAGGTTTTTCTCTGAATTGTGCATCTGCTTGTAAATATACACGATATACACGACCGTATTTATTAAAGTCATTTACATAAGATTTGCCAAAATACCCTGCAAGTGCGCTGTATATCTCTGAAATAGGCACATTTTGTGCAAGAGCTTTAGCTTCATCAATATCAATCAGCATCTGCGGTAAGTTAGCGGTAAACGACGTATAAACGAGTGAAAATGCCGGATCTTTATTCGCTTCGCCGATTAATTTCATTGCTTCTTCATAAAGTTCCTGCGGAGATCTGTTACCTTTATCAAGCAGTTGATATTCAAAACCGCCGAACATACCCAGACCGGAAATTGCAGGAGGTGCGAATGTCGCAATTGTCGCTGACGGATAATTCGCAAATTCTTTTTGCATTTTGCTTAACAAACTCTGCATGGAAAGTGATTTTTTCTTACGGTATTTGTATTCATCCAGATCTGCAACGATTAATGCAGTGTTTTCACCTGAAAAACCAACCAGAGTAATAGTACTGTGAACACCTTCCATTGCAAGTATTCTCTGTTCGATTTCGGTTGCAACAATATCCGTTCTTGAAGCAGAAGATCCTTCCGGTAATTGGATTTGGGCAAAAATAGCCCCTTTATCTTCCGTAGGCAAAAATCCTGTCGGTATTATCTTGAACATCAATAAGATAAATGCAATTATAGAAAAGAAAGTTATTAAAGTTATTTTAGGTGAATTTACAAATACCTGAGCACCTAGCAAATACTTATCCCTGACTTTGTTAAACCATGCATCAAATTTTTTAATAAACTCAATTTCATTTTGCTGGTCATTGGTTTTCAAAATCATAGAACACAGAGCAGGTGCCAGAGTTAACGCAACCAGTGTAGACAAACCGATAGAAGTCGCTATACATAATGCAAACTGTCTGAACATTTGTCCCGTAATACCTGCCATGAATGAAACCGGTACAAATACTGCCATCAATACAAGAGAAGTAGCTAAAACTGCGCCGAAAACCTCTTGCATTGTAACTTCTGTTGCATCCTTCGGCAATTTCCCTTCCTGAATATGTCTTTGAGTATTTTCAAGTACAACAATCGCGTCATCTACAACCAGACCGACCGCTAGTACAAGTCCGAATAAAATCAACAGGTTAATGGAAAATCCCAGAAGATTCATGAATATAAATACACCGATTAACGAAACCGGAATTGCGCAAAATGGAATAAATGCCGCACGAGCACTGCCAAGAAACAAATAAGTTACTATACCTACAAGAACAATAGCCAGTGCAATAGCATTAACAACTTCGTTAATAGATTCTCTTACAAACTCCGTTTCATCGTGCTGAACTTTATATTCAATACCTTGCGGAAAACCTTTGCTTAATTCAGCCATTTTAGCCTGAATTTTGTTAGACAAATCAATAGCGTTAGCTTCCGGCAGCTGTTGGATGGAAATAATTGCGGAATTTCTGCCGTTTATACGGGAAAAGTAAGAATAACTTTCAGCCCCGAGTTCGACACGTGCGATATCTTTTAATCTTACCTGGGCACCGTCAGCTTTTGAACGGATAATAATATCTTCAAAATCTTTTACATCCTGCAAACGTCCGGGAGTCCTCAGGGTAAGCTTAATCATCTGCTTATTAACCATTGGTTCAACCCCGAGATCCCCTGCCGGAGCTTGTGTGTTTTGTTGCGTAATGGCTGTATTTACATCACTTATTGAAATACCTAAATTAGCCATCTTAGTTGCATCAAGCCAGACACGCATTGAATAATCAGATGAGCCGAATACTGAAACCTTACCAACACCTTTGATACGTGCAAGTTCATCTTTTATATAAATAGATGCGTAGTTCGCAATATACAGGTTGTCATAAGTTCCTGTCGGGGAGTTTACGGAAATCATTAAAAGCCCCGGACCGCCAGTTGACTTTTTAACAGATAAACCATACCGTTTAACCTCTTCCGGCAGACGCGGTGTTACAAGCTGTAACTGGTTTTGTACGTTTACAACCGCCATATCAGGATCTGACCCGATATTAAAATACAGGGTTAACTGATACTGCCCGTTTTGAGATGTTGAGGACATATAAATCATGTCTTCGACCCCGTTCAACTGCGCTTCTACAGGAGCGGCAATCGTGGATTCTATAACGTCAGAACTCGCACCTGCATAAGTCGCTGTTACAACAACCTGCGGAGGTGTAATAGAAGGATATTCTTCCAGAGGAAGCATCTTTATCATCAGCAAACCTGCAAGTACTATAACAAGCGATATTACGATAGCAAGTTTCGGACGCTGAATAAATAAATTCTGTTTTTGTTGTTCTGACATTTATATTTCCTTTTTAAAATTATTTTTTATCTTCTTTTTCTGCTTTTTCACGTTTTTTATCAACCTGATCTGTTTCGGCTTTTTTAATTTTCGCCATTTCTTCAGCACTCACAAGCGTTACAGGTTTACCCGGAGAAACCTTTTGGATACCGTCAACAATGACTCTGTCGCCTTTTACAAGTCCTTCACTGATAATCCATTTATCACCTTTTTGACCTGATGTTTTAATATATGTCAACTGCGGCAGCTCATTTTCATCCAGCTTGTAGACATATTTGCCTGCCTGGTTTTCTTGTACCGCTGTTTGAGATACTACAGGCACCAGTGAAGGATTATTTGCGTATAATCTTATTGTTACAAATTCACCATGAATAAGCTGGTTATCAGGGTTCTGGAATGTTGCACGCATAGTTATTGTACCGGTTGATTGATCAACTTTGTTGTCCTGAAAATCTTGAACACCTTCTAATTCATATTTTTGTCCGTCAGGCAAAATTAATTCAACACGTCTGTTTTTGTTGTTATCCTTATCTGATGCGGATATTGCAGCAAATTCGGTAGATTCTAACGGAAATGTTACATATATCGGATTAGTACTGTTAATTGTTGTCAGGGCGCCGGTAGTTGGTGAAACATAGTTCCCGATTGTAACATTAATAACGCCGACGCGACCGTCTACAGGTGATTTTACATTTGTATACCCTAAACTTCTTTCAGCATCGCTGTAAGCCGCCTGAGCAGATGCAAGCTGAGCCTTAAGAGAATCTCTCTGGGAGAGCATGCTGTCATACTGTGAACGAGCTATGTAATCTTTTTTTACCAGTTCATCAGCACGTGCTAACTGTTTTTCTGCATAAATCAACTGCGCATTGAGATTTGCAACATTTGCTTTTGCAACCTTTGCCGCGTTTGAAAATTCTGTCGGCTCAATAAGAAACAGTGTCTGCCCCTGTTTTACATAATCGCCTTCCTTAAAGTAACTTTTCTGCAAATACCCGGAAATACGCGCTAATACATCAACTCTGTATTTAGAAATTACACGTCCCGGCTCTTCGTAACTTCTTATAATATTTTCTTCTGTCACTTCTTCTGCCAGAACTTGCGGCGCCGGTTTGTTTTTTGATGCCTGACCTGATATAAACTGTAATATATTAGAATAGCTGAAACGCAATACTACTGCCGCAATAACTATTGCAATTAAGATTATAATAGTTTTTTTCATTATCTCTCCCTTATGTCTGTTGTTTTTACAACAATGGTAGCATAAAAATTCATGCCTTGTCAATATTTTATATCAATATAAAAAATCCCTCTGAATGCATTATTTCAAAAGGATTTTTTATATTAAGATTTGTTTTTATAATTATAAAATATTATCCAGTCCGTAGACAAAATCATTTTTTTCCGCCAAGTGTTTAACAGCGAGCAGAACTCCCTGCATATAGCATTTTCTGTCCATAGTATCATGGCGAATTGTCATAATTTGTCCGTTTGAGCCAAAAATCACCTCTTGAGAGGCAATATACCCCGGCATTCTAACAGAATGAATATGAATGTCCGCGTAAGATTTTCCG
>CALUQJ010000078.1 GCA_944322865.1 Candidatus Gastranaerophilales bacterium | reverse complement strand
GACGCAATCCAGACCGAAATGGATGCTGTTCAAAAGGTTATCGAAAAGAACGTCGAATCTACTTTCAAAACTTTCGGATAATAAGCAGCTGCTCAACTTTGCCTCAAATATTGCAATATTTAAAAAATTGCAAGGCAGTTTTTACAGCACAAGGCTTATTCAAAACAAAAACTTTCCCTTTTCACTTTCCCTATTTAATTTTAAACCGTCTTATTCCAGACGGTTTTTATTTATTATTTTAGGTATTTATCAGCACACAGTATTGCTTTACAGGTCGCCTGCACACGATTATCCACCTCTAATTTCCTGTATATAGAACTCAAGTGTGCTTTAACAGTATGGAATGATATCGCTAGTTCCTGTGCTATCTCATAATTACTGCTTCCTTTCACCAAGCATTGTAATACTTCTTGTTCTTTTGGCGTTAATTCTTCCATAATACCGTTCCTTTCATGTTTATATCTTATTTAATTTGTACTGATATTATAATTATTCCACATATTTTCATTTTTGTGGTTAAAAATAATTCCTAAATGAAAAATTTTACAAAAGTTTACATATTTATCCTGATTTTTTACTGTAAAGATTTGTTGAGTCCTTTGACATGCCGTAAATATTGTAGTCTAATTAATATAAGACTTGTATTGGGTAGGATTATGTATATCAAACAACTTGAAATTGATAACTTTAAATCGTTTGCCAACAAATCGGAAATTCCTTTATTAAAGGGATTTACGACAATTTCTGGTCCGAATGGCTCGGGGAAAAGCAATATTATAGACAGTGTTTTGTTTGCGCTTGGTTTGGCAAATGCAAGTGAATTACGTGTTGAAAATCTTTCGCATTTTATTTCTACCTACACAAAAAGAAACGATGCTTTTGTCAAAGTAACCTTTGGTGATGTGCAGGACGGAGATGACCTTAGCATCGCAAGAAAGATCCGCAAATCTTCACAAGGTTTTGCCAGTACTTATTACATAAATGACAGTGTGACTACACTTTCTAATGTTCATGCGGTACTTGAGAAATATAATGTTACCCCGAACAGTTATAATGTTATGATGCAAGGGGATGTTATGGGAATAACCAATTCTTCCCCAAAAAATCGCCGCAAAATTATAGATGAAATAGCCGGAATCGCAGATTTTGACCGTCGTATAGAGCAGGCGACAAATGAACTCAATACTGTTGAGCAGCGTGTGGAACGTTCCAATGTTGTACTTACTGAAGTAGAAAACATGCTTGAAAAGCTTAAAGAAGAACGGGAAGTTGCGATCAAATATCAAAAGTTAAGAGAAGAAAAAACAGGATTGGAAGGTCAGATTAATACTGTTAAATTTTTTGATCTAAAACGAAATATAGAACTTGCACATGACAATATTCTTGCGGCAACAAAGCAGAAAAAAGAAGAAGAATTAAAAAGTAAAGATTTAGATGAGCGGCTAACTCTAATAAAATCAAAGTATCAGGAAATATCTGAGCTCGTTAAGGAAAAAGGCGAGGCTCAGCAAATTGAATTAAAAAAACAGGAAGAAGCGATAAAGGGTGAAATTGACCGTAAAGTTAATGCGTCAAATTATGCTGATAAACAGATACATGATGGTTTGCGCTCAATTGAAAATGCCAAGAACGGGATTGAAAATTTTAATAAAAAAATTGAAGAGATTAAACTTAATATCTCACTAAAGGAAGATGAAATAACCAAAATTAAAGAAAATACCGCGTTGCGAGAAGCGGAATTAAAAAAGATTTTGGAAGATCTTACAGGGCTTAATGCTACAGCAGACCAGCATATTGAAAACCGTAACAGACTGCGTAAAGAACTTGAAGATCTTAAAGACAAAGAAACAAAACTTATTCAGGATAAATTACCTCTGGAAAACGAGTTGAAAAATCTGCGTGAAAATATTGCTCAGGCGCAAAAAACAGTAGATGAGTTAACTGAATTAAAGGCTAATTTTTCAAATGATTATGATTTGAAAAAGACTCTTGTAAGCCAGCTGGAGGCAGAATTACAGGATTTCAAGAACATTCAGCATAACACAATGCATGAACTTGATATTACAAAAAATGAAATAGATGATTTAAGTTATAATATCAGGATGGCATACCAAAAAATATCATCTATGGAAGCCAAAAAGCAGCTGGCAAAAGAGAATAACCTTTCTCTTCCGATAGAAACCATTATGAATGCAGGATTGCGTGGAGTTCATGCACCGCTTGTAAAACTGGGGACAGTAGATAAGGAATATTCTACAGCTATGGAAGTTGCTTTTGGCGGCAGAATGGCGAATATTGTGGTGGATGACGAGCATGTTGCATCTGTTGCTATTGAAATGCTTAGATCTGTAAATGCCGGCAGAGCTACTTTTATTCCGTTAAATAAAGTTATAAAGGCACCATCGCGGCTTGCATTGCCTAAAGATAAAGGGGTTATAGATTTTGCCATTAATCTTGTTGACTTTGATGACAAGTACATTAATGCATTTTTCTATGCTGTAGGCGACACGCTTGTTGTTGAAGATATGGAATGCGCTAAAAAACTTATCGGAAGATACCGTATGGTTACTTTGCAAGGTGAACTGTTTGAAAAATCTGGCGCAATTACGGGTGGTACTGTAAAAAAATCAGGCTTAAGTTTCAGCCAGAACGATGATGATGAACTTGAAAAATATCGGGCACGCTTAAAAGATATGGAAGATAAAGCTGCTTCGTTAGAAAAGAAAAAAAATGAGCTTGAAAATAAACTTTCAAAAATTCAAAGTAATTACACTGATGCTACAACTGAACTTTCTAAAGCAAGAGTTGAACTTGACAATATGAACAGAAATTACAGCAACAGTGAAAATTTGTTGAAAGAAAAATCTGATTATATTACATCTAACCAGCCTAAAATAGCAGAGCTTAACAAAAAATTAGATAAGCTTGAAGATGATAATGTAAAATTATACGATCAGATGACAGGCGTTCAGGAACAAATTGAAGAAGTTGAAAAACTAATTAACGATAAAGATTTAAAAGATTTAAAAGACAAGACAGAAGGCGTTGAATACGAGATTAAACGTCTGCAAACAAATCTTTTACACGCAGAAAACGAAAAGAATGACCTGAACAGACAGATTTCGTTTAATTTGAATCTCATTGAAACAAAAACAGACGAGATTAAAAACATTGAACATAACAACATAAAGCTTGAAGAGGATAAAACACGTTATAAAAATGACATCGTGGCTCTAAATGAAAAAATGGAAGCTCTAAAAGAACAAATAGAGCAAATAGAAGAAAAGCTCGGCAAATTATTAAAAGAACGCGACGAGATTAACAATGAATTAATAGAATTGGAAAAGCAGAAACACATAAAAGCTACCGATATAGAAAGAATCGCAGAACAAATAGAATCATTCAAAGTAAGACGAAAAGAACTTGAACCACAGCTTGAATCGGCAAGAAAAGTTCTGGAGGATGCTGGTATTGAGGTTAATAAACTGGAGCCTTCTAATATATCAATAGAAGAAATAACAGGAAAAATACAACGTCTTGAAAAAAGAATGACAGAATTAGGCGATGTAAACATGCGCGCTATTGCAGCATATGAAGAAATGCAAAACCGACAGACTGCAATGAAAGAACAAATTGAAACTTTATCAAAAGAACGTAAAGAAATTTTGGACAGAATGCACGGTTACGAACAGCTTAAAAAAGAAACCTTTATGAAAACTTTTAACAACATAAATGAAAACTTTAAAGAAGTATTTCATCAGTTATCAGAAGGTGAGGGCGAGCTTAAGCTGGAGTGTCCGGAAGATCCTTTGAGCGGCGGTATGACAATTGAAGCGCAGCCACGCGATAAAAAATTGCAGCGACTTGAAAGTATGTCAGGCGGGGAAAAATCACTTACAGCACTTGCGTTTGTGTTTGCAATACAGAGATATATGCCGTCACCTTTCTATGCTTTTGATGAAGTCGATGCAAGTTTAGACACTATGAATGTTGAACGCATCGCCCAAATGATAGAGAACCAGTCAAAAAATACGCAATTTATAGTAGTTAGCCACCGCAAACCTATGATAGAATCAGCAGATAGGACGATAGGTGTAACTCAAAAAGAAAAAGGGATAACCCGTGTAACAGGTGTTAAATTGAGAGAAAATTAATGGACGCAGCAGCAATTAATTACGAAAATTTTAATATTATTCAGGAACACGATACATTACATAAAAGTGAAGGTATCGGAATTCTTGTTGATATGGCAAAATCCGGGAAAATTGATCCTTGGAATATTGATATTGTTGATGTCACAGATAAATATCTTGCCCATATATGCGAAATGAAATCCCAAAATCTCCGACTGACCGGCAGAACATTTCTTTTTGCGGCTGTTCTTTTGAAATTAAAATCCAATATTCTTGAAGGAATAGATATCCTGCAATTTGAAGATCAGCCTCAAGATGATTTTCAGTATGATGATGACGGTTTTCCGCTAGAATATCCTGAAGATGATTATGTTCCGACAAGCAATGTAATATCTATAGATGAAGTATTGCAACGACGCACAAGTGTCCGTTTGAACCACAACAGAGTCGTAACCTTGCGCGATTTGATAAGACAGTTGCAATTCTATGAAAAACTCGATAGAAAACAGCAATTAAAAAGTGCTCACGAACGCGCAAAAAGACGAGTTCAATCCTATTCACGACTCACCGCAGATGATATTGTTAATCTGGCGCATGATGAATATATAGAAAATTGTGTTCAGACACTTAAGGAAAATTTAGAACAGATTTTTGAAAAAAATGAAAAAATAGAACTTAATGAATTAACATTGCTAGGTATGGATAAAATCAGTGCATATCTTGCATTACTATTTTTAACAGCAGAAACAGACTATGATCTAGAACAAAAAGAATTTTATTCAGATCTGTATGTAGTGAAAGGCGGTACTCATGAGCACTCTGAAATCCAGAATTGAGGCTGTCCTTTTTATCACAGCGCGCGCTGTTTCTCTTGATGAAATAGCTGTAATTCTCGGTGAAGAAAAAGAGGCTATTGAAGAAGCGATTCTTGAATTAATCATGGATTATTCGGCACGCGATGGAGCGCTAGAAATTGACGATGAAAACGGTTATATTCTTCAGGTAAAAGAAGAACATATGGATTTGGTTGAACTGCTTTGTCCTGTAGATCTAAAACCCGGAGTTCTCCGTACCCTCTCTGTTATCGCACTAAAAGAACCTCTCAGACAAACTGAACTTGTGGAATTACGCGGGTCTAATGCCTATGAACATGTTCAAGAACTTGTAGAAAAGGGGCTTATCTCTAAAACCCGCGATAAAAACGGACGCAGTTTTAATCTCAAAACAACACCAAAATTTGCGGAATATTTCAAATTGAAAGGTGATACCAGATCTCTTGCTAAAATTCTTGAACTGGATAAAGGCGGTTTAAAAGATAATGAAAAAAAGTAATACAGGTATACTCTTAAGCATTCTGGCCGTTCTGGTTATATTCGTATATATAGCCCCGTTTTTCTCTTTTAACCTTGGTAAAAATGCTTACGAACGAAAAGATTACGTAAAAGCTTTTTCAAAACTTCACTTTGCATATCATATGCATAAATCCAATGAGGATTACCGATATTACTATGTTCTAACGCTTACAAAATTGAAACCCGCATTACAGGTTCAAAAAGACATATTTGAAATATCACAAAGTAAAATTGAAGATAGTGCAAAACGCATAGCTGCTTCCAAAGTTGCTGAATGGCGTTCTAATATAAATTATAATACCGGTAATAACTACATTTATAATGCCCCGTCCGAAAATGGAATTGTTCGGTGGAATACTGATAAAATGCCGCTAAAAGTCGGGTTAAAACATTTTGATAATGTACCTGGATACTACAGAAATGAAGTAGTTGCAGCATTTAATCAGTGGCAAAATTCTGTAGATTTTCTGAAATTTGAATATGTTCAAAAAAACTCTAAGGCTGATATTATTATAGAAATTGCCCCTATGCCTAAAAATGTTTGTAAAGAAGGCGCATGCCAATATATAGTCGGATATACAGTACCAAAAATCAAAAACAATATTCTCAAAAAAATGACTATAACACTTTACGACAAAACGCCAGACGGTAAATATTTTTCAGAAAAAGTTCTCTTTAATACAATAATGCATGAATTAGGTCACGCATTAGGGATAATGGGGCACAGCTATTATGAAGGCGATTTGATGTTTGTTTCAACAACCTCAAATAACAAGTTTGATTATACAAGAGCAAGAAGTTCATTTCAATACTTGACCTCCGGTGATATAAATACATTGAAACTTCTCTATAAACTTATTCCTGATGTTTCTAATACACCTGTGGAGGAAATAGATACAACAGGTCTGATTTACGCGCCAATAATAATCGGCACAACAGAAGAAATGCATGAACGCAAGATAGAAGAAGCACTGGCATATATTCAACAAGCCCCGGAAATGTCAGGAGGGTACGTAGATCTGGCTATTGCTTATGCTGAATTAGGTAAAAACGAGAAGGCAATACAATCGTTTAAAAAAGCAATAAAATACTCCAAAACGGATTCCGAATTGTATCTTGCATATTACAATCTTGCGGTACTGTATTCAAGCATGAATAATAAATCAAATGCTCTAAAATACGCTAAAAAGGCAAAAGCTCTTAAGGATACGGATGAAGTAATAGAATTAATATCCCGAATTAAAGGATAAGTTGAATAAAACAAAAACGCCCTGCGGGCGTTGGGAAAAAAGGGAAAGAAATGTATGTACGGGGCATTAAGCCCCAAAT
>CALUQJ010000077.1 GCA_944322865.1 Candidatus Gastranaerophilales bacterium | reverse complement strand
TTCTCTTTTGCATCGCAATCAAAAGAGAAAGAAATGTGACAATAGATTTTAAGGTAATTTTTGAGATCCCGCAAGGTAACAATTCTTGTAAGACGCAATAAAACTGTTGCGGGATGATGGCGCAACGGTGACCGTTATTAGCCGGCTTTTAAGTCTGTAACGGATTTTAAGTTTGTGCAAAAGGCGGCAACTCCAATACCGTTACAATATTTAAGAGTAGGCTACGCCTACCTTCGTGTGCCGGACTGTGTCCACCCAAGTATGAAAATCAGTTACTAACTTATTCACCCATTATCGTCTGAAACAACTGTTCTCTATTTACTGATTGGTAAATCAGTTAAGCTATCTATATTCAATTTCCTTTTAGCAGATATTAGCAACGCTTTTACGGTGTGCTGACTGATACATAATATCTTAGCAATTTCTTGTAGACTTTTACCTGTTTTAGAATATGCTAATACTATTGATTCTTGCTCTGTTAATGTCTTTTGTGTCATTTTTACTCTCCTTCACATTATTTTTAATATAACAAAATATTACCCATTTGGATATTAGTCTTTTGTCTATATTTTTTACATCATGGTGTAAATCGTATTTAATAAATCAGGTGATATCTTATTATGTAACGAAATGTAAACACGAGTTCAAATAGGTTCAAAGCCAGTAATAGTACCTAATTTAGCAGGTTATGTACAAAATATTTATTGAATACGATTAAATTTTTTAGATGAATATGCCGTAAGAATTTATATAAAAGGTGTGCTTAAGTGATGCTCCGGCAAGTATCAAAAAAGGAGGACAAGACATGGGATTTGAATACACTGTAAACGGCAAAGACAAAGGACTCAGTCACATATTTTTAGAGGCAGCAAAGAAAAAAGGTGGTTTTAATTTTGCTAAAAAAATTGATTGGAACAAAGTCATGTCTGTGTTTGCGCAGGTTCAAAAAGAAGAACAGGCTGAAGGGCAAAAGTTGTTCAGCGGATCTGCTGATTACAATAATGCCGACTGGAGCAAGAGTTTTGTCCTTAAACCCGGTGATAAAATCAGTTTGTCACAAGGGCAGTTAGACAGGATCTTTACCGCAATGGGGCTGGAGTTATCTAACACAAATACTGCACAAACCGCTAATACCGCTGCAAATTTGATTAATTCTGACGATGTTGATCCTAAAAGCGGGCTTTTATCAAAAGTACAACTTGATAATTACATGATTATACCGCACAAAGAATTTGCTAACAGAAGCATTCATAATCCGGATGGTACGACTTATACTTATAATAATGCCGGTTTTGTAGAAGAAGTTTTTGACAAAAACGGTAATATGACTCGTGAAATTGCACGCGATCAGGATGGAAGCGTTGTTTTGTTTTATGAAAAAGAATACGACAAATCTGGTAATATGACCCGTGAGGTTACACGTAACTCTGACGGTAGTGTATCAGGTTACAGTGACAGAGAATACGATGAAAACGGTAATTTAACCTATGATATTACACATGATTCTAACGGTAATGTTATAAACTACTATGAAAACTACCGCGAAGAAGAATTGGTATAAACTCAAAAATCTAAGGGTATTGATTAACTCTTTTAAGTTATTCTGAAAAAATATTATAATATGCCGGCTGTAATTTCTAATATATCAGCCGGTATTATTATAAATCCTGTTTAGTACATAGATATCATTTTCTCCCGGGGTGGAGATATTTTTCTGATGCGGAACGTACATTATATCGTCTGTTTCTACCCCGTGCCCGAGTCCGAGTGCGTGTCCCAATTCATGCATAATTGCACAATAGATACTTAAATCAGTTGTTTCTCGTCCGTACTCATTAGGCAGACCGATGTCTATAGAGATTTTTTTCAGTGAAGTTCCAACAACACTTAAATATTTACACATACCTTCATAAACACGTCCGACTTTAACCCAGTGGACAACAATATCAGCTTGCATGACACTTGAAACTTTTTGAAATTGAACAGGAATATTATTCTGGCGCAGAACATTATTCCAGGAATTAATAGCGTTTTCTAGCTGTAAATACATAAATTCTTTGTTTGCAATACCGGCAGTAATCGGTGTGATAAATACTGTTACGTAAGGTTTTTCCCAGCGGCAGAGGTTCCCGCGGATGAGTGAATTGTTTATGTACTGGTTGATTTTGGATGATAGTGGCATGACTGTATAATAGCAGCTATTATGTTTTTTTAGTATCGTGTTGCTGAATGAACTTTATATTATTTTGTTAAGTAAGTATAAAGCTGTGACTTTTTTAGGAGTTTCTGCGAATATTATTAAACGTAGCGATGGCAATTTTTTTCTGCAAATTACGTTAATAATAATATGGACATTTTGAGTTCATCAGTGAAGTACAATTTTGAATACGAGGTATTTTGAATTATTTATTATAAGGAGATATAAAAATGGAACCTACACAAATTACGATAGGACGCGGGCAGGGTATTACACAGGCATTAAAACAACTTGTCGAAGAAAAAGCTAAACAAGACCCTAATGTAAAAATCTCAGGCGGAATTTTTACGAAAACCGAATGGGCAAACACAATTAAGGTGTTGGATGAAATTCAGGCTAACAGAAAAGCTAATAATCAGGCAAGTATTTTTGGCAAAAATTATATTGTTTGTAAATTTTTCAAAAAACAGGGTTGTATTTTATAAAGAAATTGGGTATAATATAAATGTAACTATGTGCATAGACACAAAGCGACCGGATGTATTCCTTCAGTGTCGCCTGTTACCAAAATTTATGCGGGAAGAACCGGATGTATTCCTTCAGTGTTCTTCCCGTTTTGTGTTTGTGATATATTATTTTTATGAAAACAAATATTAATGATATTATCGAATTTAGTAAAATATATAAAAGAGTTATGGATATAGAACTCAGGTTGAAAGACAGATTAAAATTCGTTTTGACTGCTACTTACCCTGACAAAATGTTTTATAAATTAAAACCTTTTATATTAGAAAAATTTAAAGGTCGTTATAAAAAATTTACTAAAGGTCAGGAACGTGATCAATTACTCGATTTAGTCAATTCAAATAAATCAGAAGAAGAAAAGCTCGACAGATTTATTGATATGGCATATCTCTCAGATGTTTTATTGATTTTAACAGATTAAAAAAGAAATAATCAGGATGTAAAATTTTCTAATAATTTTTACAGGCAAAAAATAGTATTTAATGACTTAAAAAAATATGCAGCAGCAATAAAAAAATTACGTAATATTGTTATGCATTTCAGAATACAGGATTATAAAATTAATAAATTAAAATTTATTGATGCATTAACTTTTTGGGAACTGCTGCTTGTCTGTAATAATTGTTTTATTCATTCTTTACCACCCATTGAACCTACAATAAAAAATATCGTGCTTCAGATGAAAGAATTTTATCCGAATTTTGATAATGCCAATGACAGACATTTGTGTGATATTTTTGATGATATTGCATTTAAAAATGGTTTGCCAGTAGAAAAACTGCCTAAATATTGGTCTATAGGACGACAAATTTATAAGTATAAAAAAGATAGTAAAAATACAGATAAATAATTTTATTATACATATAATTCTTCAAACAGATTCCGATTTATTATTTTGGTTATCGGTTTTGAAGATATTAATGAGTTTAATTTTTCAAGAGTTTGAGTGACTGTGGAGCGGGTTGTGCGCATAACTTCTACAAAATTTCCGCCGCCAACAGATTTAAAACCAAGCTGCATGTAGTTTCCTACCGTATCATAAGGTCCGTTTTTTATTGCGTCAATTTCTATTGTTCTTGCATTACTTTTTAAAAAATCTTCAAACGCTGTTTTAAAAAGAGTTTTTCCTGCAAGCGGAACCTTTTCGCATTTTTTGACAGGCCACGTACAGACACGCGTTATTTCATATTTATTGGAATTTGGCTCAAATGTCATAACACCGCACGGCTTTTTACCTTTTGCAAGCAGATAAGACTTATACTTTTGACCGCCCGCGAGATCTATGGCTTCTTTTAACATTGTGTACCAAACTTCCATTTTGCTGCTGTCAATTTTTGGGGCTAATTTTTCTATTTCAAGATTATTGTACATATATCTCAAAAACGGTTTGTCATCAGGCGTTAATTCAAAAACTTTTAAACGCGTTATTTTATTGTCACGTGAAAGACACTTTGTATTTAAAATATGGATTCCTGTAAAACTTGTATTTTTTTGATTTGTAATTTGCATTGAGTTCTCCTGTTGAAGAATTAAAAAGCGTAAAGATAAAATTTTGCATAAAAATTTTTGACTTCTGAAAAATCATCATTAAATAGAAAATATGATGATAATGGAGTATTTAAAACGGAATAGAGTTTGTCACCATGACAAAGTAACGCCCGAGGTAGATTTTGCATATTGCCCGGATTGCGGCGAATTAATTGAGAATCAGTGGTTTATTATGCGCTGTGCCTGCTGCGGTGTAAAAGTTAAGGCAATGATTAAAAACGGTGAAATCGTTGCGGAAGAAAAATTCTGCCACAATTGCGGCTCTTCAATTTATACAATTGATAAAATAGACAAGATTAATTTTATTGATGTGAATTATGCGGTACTGGTTAAAAAAGTGGTGACGCACGAAAGACCTGATATTACACAAAGCTGGGTTGATTCTACGCAAAAAGCCAATGAGATACGCTTACTGCTGCAACAATACCAATAATATCAGCGATTAATCCGACGATGAGAGCATATCTTAGTTTTGTAATTCCGACAGCGCCAAAATATACGGCGAGTACATAGAAGGTAGTTTCGCTGCTGCCGAGCATAACGGCGGCAAGTTTTGTTGCATAAGCATCCGGACCAAGTGTGTGTGCTATGTCTGAAAACACCCCGAGCGCCGCAGAACCGGACAGTGATCGTACTATCATAATCGGAATTGTATCAACAGGAATATGGAAATAATTTAATACCGGCGCAAGCGCTGCCCCTGTCATTTCTATTATGCCTGATGCGCGTAACATTGATATCGCAACGATTATTGCCACAAGATACGGGATTATACCGACAGATATTTTGAAACCGTCTTTTGCTCCGTCTGTAAAAACTTCGTAGATAGGAATCCTTTTAATTAACCCCATTGTAAGGATTAAGATTATTATAACAGGAAGCGCCCAGAGTGAAATTATATTCATTATGCTTTGAAACATTAATTTTCACCTCCTGTTTCAGTCGTGTCCTCCATAGGGGCAGTTTGAGGAGCCCAGAAGCGCTGGAAGATTTTTGCGATTATAATTGCACTGACAAAAGCTATGGTTGTGACAAGAAGTGTTGGCGCGATTATTTCAGTCGGATTTTTGTATCCAATGCCGATAAGAATAGCTATGACTGTTGCAGGAATTAACTGAAATCCGGCAGTACTCATTGCAAGAAATACACACATTGAATTTGAAGCGGATTTTTGGTCAATATTTTGTTTTTGCATTTCTGTCATAGCTTTTATTCCGATTGGTGTTGCAGCATTAGCCAGCCCGAGTGCATTCGCAGAAAAACTCATTGCAACATCACCAATTGCCGGCGAATCTTCAGGTAATTCGTTAAAAAGCCTTTTTGTTATTGGTTTTAGTAATTTCGCGATAAGGCTAACAAGCCCGCATTTTTCAGCTATTTTCATTATGCCGAGCCAGAACGCCATTATACCAATTAGAGAAAAAGCAACTTTTACAGAAAGTTCTGCTCCGGTAAGTATGGCATTTACAACATCAGACAATCTTCCGTTTATTGCCCCGGCAACTATTGAGATTACTATTAAAAAATAAAAAATATAGTTCATAATAAGTCAATTAAAACATTATTTTTACGGATAGTCAATTTATTAACGAAATTAGTGATTAGTTAGCAAAGTGGCAAATATTCATTTTCCCGTATATAATAGGATTATGGACGCAAAAGAATTAGTCAGATATTTTAAAACACTTGGTCTGGAAGTACACACAACAACAAAAGCACGCGGACATCAGGGATTTTTTATAAAAAACCGTATTGATATATCCAAAAATCTTCCACAAAATCGTGTTGTGCCAACTTTACTGCATGAATTTGCGCATTATATCCATTCAAAACTAGAAAAAGATATTAATAAAACAGGCGGTTCATTGGAGGTTCTTTTTTTGAGCACAACCCCTGTCATAAAAGAGGAGTTGTTGAATGTTACACATTTTGTTGATGAAAATTCGCTTTGCATAAGATTATATGAGCATAAAGCAAGGATAAAAGAGAGAGTCAAAGGTTTTGAACAGATTATTAAAGCGGATTATCCGGAATTTTTGCGCTCAAAAAAGTTCAAGGCATTTGAAAAATACATAAAACGCTCTAAAGCAAAATATTTGTTAAAATACGATAGAGTAAAACTGATAAGCGGATTTTTTGGTACACATGAAGAAATATTCACTATAGATAATCTTGAAAAAGATTTTCCAGATATGCCGGAGGCATTTTGTGCATATATCAGATTGCGCTCTGCACTGCGAAAACAATCACGTATAACATCTCGTATAAACAGGTACAAAAAATATTATGAGCGCCCGACCGAACTTTTTGCCAGATTTGTGGAAGGACTTTATATGGATAAAGAGTGGACTCAGGCACTTGCCCCTGTAACAAGCAAGATTTTTTATTCATTGCTAGACTCAGGATATTATACAGAATTGCATAACGTGCTGAAATTAGCAGGTGTAGAAAAATATAACACAATGACTGTAGTGTAACTTTTTAGTAAACCTGACTTGAAATTTTTGGGGCGATAGTGTATAATGGGAATATGAAAAACCAATTACCGAGGAAGTATAGAATAATCAGTAGG
>CALUQJ010000076.1 GCA_944322865.1 Candidatus Gastranaerophilales bacterium | reverse complement strand
GGATCCTGTGTTGCATTTGGATTATATGCTATTATCGCGTTTACTCCGTTTGCAAATTGTACTGCGACTGTATCTGTATCCCAGTCCTCTTGACCGAGTGATGCTGCATTTTGGATTGTTGACATGTCTATTGGTTCTTCACCGTCGCTCCAGATTACTTCTTTTGCAAAGCACTTGGTTATTTCATCACTGTCGCATATGCGGGTGATTTTGATATACTTTTTAAGTTCGTTTACAAAGTCCATTGTTGAGTCATACCCTGCAAGTTTTTCTTCTGTATTCATCTGTCTGGTTGCAACTTCCAAGCGTTTTGTAAACACATCTTGTGCGGTTGACCATGCTTTCTCATTATGACTCTGGATTAAGTTAGGCAACGTAAGCACTGCCACCACACCGATGACCGCAAGCGTTATCAGGACCTCTGCCAGAGTAAACGCAACTTTAGAATATTTTAAAACATCTTTCATACATTTTTCTCCATAAATATACATTATTATACACTTTTACCATACTATAGTATATTAATCTACATATGTCAATGGGTTAATATATATAACATGAAGGACAAAAGATTAAGCATATTGGCTGAAAATATTTTTTGGGCAAGAAGAAAAACCCGATATACCCAGTTAAAACTGGCAGAATTAGTTGACATGAGCGAAAACTCTATCGGCAAAATAGAACGCGCTGAACAAACACCTTCGGCACTTGCCTTATATGATATTGCAAAAGCGCTCGGAGTTGATATAAACGACTTATACAAAGGATTAGATTAAGCATACCAAAAATAAAAATTCATCTAAAAAAGTATGACATCTGATTATTCTATGATATAATTATTTTAGTAAATGAACAAAAATTATATTTGCGTCGTTATACTACCGGAAGGTAAGGAGAAAAAATAATGAAAAAATTACTATCAATATTATCCGTTTTTGTAATGGTATTTAGTATCGGAACACAGGCGCTTGCAGACGGTGCGCAAGAAGCACTTGCGTTTTTCAACAATTACGTTAAAGCAGCTAACAGCTACAGTAACGAAGTCGGCACGATGTATTCACCGAACGCTAAAATCATAAGACAGGTTGTTAAACCGGACGGCTCTCTGGTTAATGTTTACACAGATACCGCAACATATTTAAAACAAATGAAACTCGGTCAGGCTGGCGCCCGAATAAGAGGTTATAAAAACACTTACACTGACATTAATGTAACATCTGCCGGCAACGGCACCTATAAGGTAAGTTCTTTAAGACAGCCTACAGGTGAAACCTACAAACTTAAAACCTATATGATTGTTAAAAAACAGCCTGACGGCAAATGGCTTATTACAGAAGAAATGATGCAGACAAAAGTGCAGACATTCCTTAAATACGCAAAATAAAAGGAAATTATGGAAAAATTCAGATTTTTAACTGCGGGAGAAAGCCACGGTAAAGGTTTAACCGCAATAATAGAAGGTATACCGTCAGGGTTTGAAATAAACCCTGACTTTATCAATGCAGAACTCAAACGCCGCCAGCAGGGTTACGGTCGCGGCGGCAGAATGAAAATCGAAACAGATACCGTGGAAATTCTTTCAGGCATCCGTTTCGGCAAAACTCTCGGTTCTCCGGTTGCGCTTTTTATTAAAAACAAAGACTTTGAAAACTGGGAAAAAATAATGAGCATTAACCCGCAAGATTACACAGAAGAAAAATCTTTTTCCGCATACCGTCCGGGGCATGCCGATTTTGCAGGCAGTGTTAAGTATAACCAGAAGGATTTGCGAAACATTCTTGAGCGCTCAAGTGCACGCCAGACAGCAATCGAGGTAGCCGTTGGCACTGTTGCAAAACAGATTTTAAACACTCTTGGCATTAGCTGTTCATCAAAAATTTTACAAATAGGAAAGGCTGCTAACGAAGCTGATTTTCATAAAGAAATAGATACCGCAAAAGAATCCGGCGACACGCTTGGCGGCAAAATAGAAGTTATTTTTTCAGGTCTGCCGGTCGGACTGGGCTCACATGTTCACTGGGACAGAAAACTTGACGGACTTGTTGCGCAGGCGGTTATGAGTATTCCGGCGATTAAAGCCGTTGAAATAGGCGACAACCCGCTCGGGCTTACAGGCAGCGAATACCATGATGAGATGTATCTTGAAGGGGAAAAAGTTGTCCGCAAAACAAACCATGCAGGCGGTATTGAGGGCGGAATGACAAACGGTGAAAATCTTGTTGTAAAGGCTATTATGAAGCCTATCCCGACATTAAGAAAACCGCTTAACACGGTTGATAGCAGCACTATGCAGGAAACGCAGGCACATTTTGAACGTTCTGATACCTGCGCTGTAGAAGCGTGTGCTGTCGTTGCAGAAGCAAGAATAGCTTGCGTTCTGGTTAACGAGATTTTATTAAAATTCGGCGGCGATTCGCTGGAGGAGATACTTAAAAACAAGGAACATGGAAAATCCCATATTGACTGTTTTTAAGGGAATAGGGGAATGAGGAAATAAGGGAATAAGAGTTATCAATTATTAGTCAACGAGATATGCTCACATAGCCTAATTATATGTTATTGCAGCAATCCAGCCAATTGAAAACGCGGGACTAGGAAAATAGGAAAGGGGACTAATTCATGTAACGAACCTATTCCCTTCCAACTAAGAGCCAAGCCTCTTAGTTAGAAACACATATAGCGCGGTGGAAGCTGTTGTTCTTGCCCCACCAATAATTGTCATTGCCGGTCAGGGAAGCGTCGAAGTACCGGCGATACGCAATAGCCGCAAGTACATCGGCGACGGTCATGCTATATGCATTTCAAACTGAGTTGCAACCCTCTTATTTATTTTTCTCTGTCCGTTCGCGCACCGAAAGCTTTATCGGCGTCCCAAAGAATCCAAATGCTTCCCGCAGTTTGTTCTCAATATATTTTTTGTAATGATCTTTCATCAAATCCGCATTGTTTGCAAAAATCACAATATGCGGCGGCTGGATGCCGGTTTGCGTCACATAAAGAAGTTTCAGACGCTTGCCTTTTGATGATTGCGGCGGGTTTAACATATAGGCTTCTTTTATAATTTTGTTCAAAAGCCCGGTTGAAATGCGTTTTGTACATTCTGCATAAACTTCCTGCGCCTTGTCAAAAATCGTATTTATGCGCTGTTTTGTGAGAGCACTGATAAAAATTTTCGGCGCAAATTCCAAAAACGGAATGTCATTAGTAATCTTTTTAGAAAATTCGTTTATTGTGTTAGATTTTTTGTTTTCTATTAAATCCCATTTGTTTATGGCAATTATTAATCCTTTGCCGGCTTCTGTAATTATAGAAGCAATTTTTTTATCCTGATCTGAAATTCCTTCTGTTGCGTCTATAACCAGAAGTGCCACATCGCATTCTCTGATTGAGCGGATAGCGCGGTCAACGGCGAATTTCTCAACTCCATAATCAACCCTTGCTTTTTTTCTTATGCCCGCTGTATCAATTATTATAAATTCTTTGTCTTTGTAAGTTAATTTACTGTCTATGCTGTCACGTGTTGTGCCGGAAATATCAGATACAATAACACGATTTTCGTTAAGCACCGCATTAACAATAGAGGATTTGCCTGCATTTGGGCGTCCAACGATAGCTATTTTAATTATTTTTTCCTGTTCGGTTTCTTCCTGAATTTCAAAATCTTCTGTTATTATTTCCAGCAAATCTCCGACACCGCCGCTTCCGTGAAGTGCTGATATACCAATCGGATCGCCGAGCGCAAGCCCGTAAAAATCATTTATCATCATTAATGATGCCGGATTATCGATTTTGTTAACCGCAAGAAAAACCGGTTTTCCAGATTGCCTCAAGATATTTGCAATGTCGTAATCCACAGGGTTAACACCCTCTTTGCCGTCAACAAGAAAAATTATTTTGTCTGCTTCTTCGCAAGCAATTTTTGCCTGATCAAAGATTGATAGCATAATTTCATCTTCATCGCCGGGGATAATTCCGCCGGTATCAATTACCGTGAATACTTTGTTCTGCCACTCTACATCAAAATAAATCCTGTCGCGCGTAACCCCCGGCAAATCATCCACTATTGAGTTTCGTGAACCTACAAGCCGGTTTACGAAAGTTGATTTACCTACATTCGGGCGTCCTACTATTGCTACTATCGGTTTTCTTTCCATAGGTTTTATTGTAGCACAAATATCAAACTATTTCTAATGTATTCAAATCATCTTCAAGAAGACTTTTTTGAAAAGCTTCGCATTCATCTATCAAATCAAGCAGGTGCGCGTATTTTGTACTGTGCAAAACACTTGAATATTCAGCATTGCCTAAATATTCAATCATGTAATAATCTTTTGTATGCTCTAAAATTTTGATAATAGATTGTTCTTCTAAAATTTCGAACAAAAGTTCAAGGACAGCATAGGATTTACCCAAAGAACTTGCAAACCGACGGCATTCAACTTTCCCGCCATTGTTGTGCGCTGCAAATTTCAACATTCCGCAAACTGTTTTAAGAAAATCTTTTTCATCAAAAGATTTGATATCATAGTTCATAAAATGAATTGCGTGCGGATTTGTTTGCTCAATAATTCTGTTAAATGTTGCACTGTCAGCGGGGTAGTCAAAAAACATCAATCCGTCACACGGCTGTAAATTGTCGCGTGACATTGATTTTTCAAAAAGTGTTGAAAACGGACGCAGCATATCCAGAACAGATTTGCTTTCCGCAAACACCATAATATTGCTTTTGACATTTTTTACATAATCGTTTACCTGCTGCAAAATGTCTGTTTTTTTGCGGTGATCATAGAGTTTTATTTTGCTCTCGGAAATTTCTTCCTCTTCTTTAAGGTATTCTGAATGGATATCGTCAACGATAAGCTGAATGCTTACATTACCGTTAAATTCGTTTTTTTGCGGGTGGAACGCAACATCAAAAGTATCGCCGTTAACTAAAGATATATCACCGTGCTGCCACCAGATACAGTTAAATTCAGAAGTTGCATTCGGAGCAAGACTAACGAGTTTTAAATGATCCTTGCTTTCTCCCATAAGCCGTTTTTCTTTTACTTTAAGGTTTTTTAGAGAGAAAACAGGACTCGGGTTAGAGGCGCCAAACGGTTCCAGTTTTGATATTTCTTCAACAAGATTAAGATCAACATCATCAGGCTGTAGGTCTAAATCTATATTAATAAAAGGTTTTAATTCTTTGCCGTTAAGAAATTCTTTAACGGTTTTGTTAAGCGCTGCTTTTACTGTTTCAAAAGATGTTTTTTCTGTTGAAAAAGCAAGTCCTGCTGCCATTTCGTGCCCGCCAAAACCGTCAAACAATTCTGCATTTTCGTTAATTACGTCATAGAGATTAATGCCGGAAATACTTCTTGCAGAACATCTTACCTGTTTTGTTTCTTCCGAATAGGTCATCAAAAAAGTCGGCTTGTAATATTTTTCAACAAGCTTAGACGCAACAATACCGACAATACCGACATGCCAGTCGGGCTTGAATAACACGATAGCGGGATAACGATTACCTTCTGCCTGTAACATTGCATCTGCTTCCATAAAAGTGTCCTGACAGAGAGTCTGGCGGACTTTGTTAAAGTTTTCCAACTCTGTTATTGCCATTTGAATTTCCTGCTTGTTGTCGGAAATAAGAACTTTTAAAGCTGCCTCTACAGTATCGAGTCTGCCTGAGGCGTTAATTCTCGGTGCAACACCAAATGCTATTTGTTCAGCTGTTACTCCATTTGACGGCTTATACCCCGCGCTTTCAAGCAGTTTTTCCAACCCCCAGTGTCTGCCGTTTGATATTAATTCTAACCCTTTTGTTACAAAGTATCTGTTTTCACCGATGAGCGGCACAACATCTGCTACGGTGCCGACAGCGACATAAGGCAAAAGTTCATATATAAACTCTGTTTTTTGATATTTTTCCAGTAGCGCCTGCGCTGTTTTAAACGCAACCCCGACACCGGCAAGAGATGTCAGACTTGTAATCTGTTTTGTTGTTAAACTTTCATCAAGCGCATTTTGGGCTTTCGGGTTAATTATTGCGTAGGCTTTTGGTAACTCTTCCGGTGCTTCGTGGTGATCTGTGATTATAACATCTATTTTAAAGCTGTTTAAGAAATTTACGGCATCCACGTCACTAATCCCGCAGTCACAGGAGATTATGACTTTTGGTTTAACAGAGGTCATTATTTTGACAAGTGCTTTTGTATCAAACCCGTGTCCTTCTTTTTCTCTGTCCGGAATAAAATAGTTAACGTCAGCCCCGAGATACTTAAAAGTCCTGTATAAAAGCGAAGTTGAAGTTACCCCGTCAGCGTCAAAATCCCCGTGAATAACGATTTTTTCCTGATTATCAATGGCTCTTGCGAGTCTTTCAACACATTTTTCCATATCAGTAAAAACATTAGGATGTGTTAATTTCATTTCCAGCGGGTTTAAAAACTCCTGAATTTCTTCATCAGTGTTTATGCCGCGGGAAGATAAAAGTCTTTTGATTAAAGACTTTTCATTGCAGTTATTATTGTTATATATCCACTCTTTTTTCATCATTGTTCTGACATAAATATATCATAAAACATGCCTAGCGGGCAAGTGTTAAGAATAGCAATGCGGAAAATCCCACAAGCATGTCATTGCGAGCCTTTTGGCGAAGCAATCCAGCCAGTAAAAGACGTTAAGACGATAAGACGTTGAGTTCGTATCATTAATTAGTCTTAGCAAATTTTACCAACAACCGCTTTATTTTCAGTGTCTAGATCCTGTTGCGTCTTTAGCGGTTTTGCGCCCTCTCCTATGGTGGAGGGGTGGACAAGTCCGCTCTTACACATTGGACATCCGCTAAAGAATAACGATTTTAATAAAAATAAGGCAACGCTTAAATCTTGCATTGCCTTATTTTTTGTAACGAACTTAACGTCTTAGCGTCTTAACGTCTTAACGTCTTTTGAACAAGGCAGCGCTAAAATCTTGCATTGCCTTATTTTTTGTAACGAACTTAACGTCTTAGCGTCTTAACGTCTTAACGTCTTTTGAACAAGGCAACGCTTAAATCTTGCATTGCCTTATTT
>CALUQJ010000075.1 GCA_944322865.1 Candidatus Gastranaerophilales bacterium | reverse complement strand
AGCCGTTACTGAGTTTTTAACGCCGGAAACCCTTGTTGGATTTGAAAACCACAGCGGGCTTACATATTTACAAGGCGACACAAAACCGCTTGCACATGTTACAACCGGTAACGGAAACAACGGGCAGGACAAAACTGAAGGGGCAAGATATAAAAATGTTTTCGGGACATATCTCCATGGCTCACTTCTTCCTAAAAACCCGCACTTCGCGGATTATCTGATTGAACTTGCGCTGGAAAAACGCTATAAAGACAAGATTAAGCTTGAAACGCTTGATGACAAACTCGAATATATGACGCATAATTCTTTGATAAACAAGTCTTATTAGCAGGTTTAACTATTGCCACATTATCAAAAGCAAGCTATACTTAATTTATGGACAACATACTGAGTGTAAAAGATTTATATGTAGAATACCGGTCAGATAAAGGTATTTTGGGTAAAAAACAAACAGTACACGCTGTTAACGGCGTAACTCTAGACATAAAAAAAGGTGAAATTCTTGCAATAGCAGGAGAATCCGGCTGCGGCAAATCAACACTTGCAAAAGCTATTATAAGGCTGGAGTCCGCGAAATCAGGTCAGATAATATTTGAAGAGCAGGATACACTGGCATTCAAAAAACAAGAACTTAAAAATTACAGAAAACACGTTCAGATGGTTTTCCAAAATCCTTATTCAAGTCTGAATCCTAAGATGAAAATCATAGATACGCTCAAAGAACCCCTACAGATAAACACAAGCCTCTCAAATTCCGAGATTGAAAAAATTGTAGAAGAAAAAATAGAACTTGTCGGACTGGATAAAAACTGTCTGCATCTTTATCCACATGAATTTTCCGGCGGTCAGCGCCAGCGTATTGCTATTGCGCGTGCTCTTGTACTAAATCCTGAATTTATACTTGCGGATGAACCTGTGAGCGCGCTTGATGTCAGTATTCAGGCACAGATAATTAATCTTATAAAAGAATTAAAAGAACAATGTAATCTTACTTTTTTACTCATAACACATGATATGAGTGTAATTAAATATCTTGCAGACAGGGTTGCAATAATGTACCTTGGAGAAATCGTAGAATTAGGCAATACTTTCAGTATCTTCAACAACCCTAAACATCCGTACACAAAAGCACTGCTTAGTGCTGTTCCTAAATTCGGCAAAAAGTTTTCAGCCAAGAATATTTTAACCGGAGATCTTCCATCTCCTGAAAACTTGCCGCAAGGCTGCAAATTCCACACCCGCTGCCCGAATGCAATGCCTGTCTGCCGAGAACAGGATCCGCCTGTTGTTAATATTAACAACAATAGGTGTGTTAAATGTTTTCTTTATCAGGATAGCTGAATAAATTTTTGTTTATGTTATTATGGTCTTATGGAACGAAAAATTGTAACAACTAACAGAAAAGCTTTTCACGACTACACAATACTTGAAAAATATGTAGCCGGAATTGTGTTGACCGGAACAGAAATTAAATCGGTACGCAAAAACGCAATTAATCTAAAAGATAGTTTCTGCAAAATTGAAGATGGCGAAATTTTTCTCTATAACTGCCATATTTCTCCTTACGAACAGGGGAATCGTTACAATCATAAAGCAGACAGAACAAGAAAACTTCTTTTAACAAAAAAAGAAATTCTGAAAATGCACACAAAAGTAAAAAAAGATAATTACACGATAGTTCCGTTGGAAGTCTTTATCTCCCGCGGGTTTGCAAAAGTAGAGATAGGACTTGCTAAAGGTAAAAAACTTCATGACAAACGCGACGATATCGCTAAAAAAACAATTAACCGCGAAATAGACAGAGCATACAAAATAAAATGGTAAAAAACTTGCCATAATAATGCAAACAGGGGTAAAATAATATTTGTTAAGATAAAAAAAGGTTTCAGACTGTGAAAATTGTTATACTCGGCAAAGGAACAATGCTGGCAAATTTAATACAGGGTGCACTCGATGCCGGCGTCGAAATAGCCGGAGTATTTAGATATGAAAGAACTGTTTTTTCGCCGCTAAAATTATTTTTTTATGATTTTTTTACCACATCTCCTGACCTTACCCTGATAAAACAACATAAATTGCACGAAATAAAATGCCGCTCAGCTAATTCAGAAGCCTTCAGACGAGAATTATTAAGACTAAACGCAGATGTTATGTTTGTCGGAACCTGGCATGAAAAAATTAAAAAATCAGTCTATGACATGCCTGTAATCGCAACTATTAATGTGCATCCTTCGCTATTACCGGCATACCGCGGTCCTAACCCGTATTTGCAAACAATTAAACATCTTGAAAAGCAGTCCGGTGTAACTTTTCACCTTATGGATGAAAAATTTGATACAGGCGCAATTCTTGCTCAACAAAAAGTTAATATTCTTCCCTGTGATACAGGAAAAGAATTGAAAGAAAAAACGGTATTTGCTGCAAGAATACTTATGACAGAAGTTTTGAAACGCCTGCAATTTGACATTATCAAACCCCTGCCGCAGGATGAAAGCAAGGCAACTTATTATCCAAATATTTCCCCGGATGAGATGATGCTTGATTTTACACAAAAAACGGCAATGGAAATGCACGCTCATATCCGTGCCCTTCATCCCTGGCTGCCATGCTACATTACAATTGGACACAAGTTTTTTATCCCAAATCCTTATAAATTACGCATAATAAATAATATTAATGCTCCAGCCGGTAAAATAATCGCAAAAAATCCAAAAACTATGATGCTCACTATTGCTTGTAAAGACGGAAATGCACTTGAGATGAGTGATTTAAAACTGTATAAAAAGAAGATTTTTAACTAACTTCTTAATTCCTCAAAAATCTCCCGAATTTCATCAGAAACATCGTCTTTACCCTTGAGATTCTGTTTGACAAGCACTGCAAATTCGGATTTTTTAAATTCATGCATGCCGCGATGTCTAAAATATTCTTCCAAATATTCAACCCTTGAACCTTTGTTTTCAATTTTGTTAGCAGGCGAGAGTGAAATATTCTGTGTTGCATATTGAATTGTCCGCTCTACAAGTTCATCCGGCAAAATATCTTCAAATTCTCCGCCTTTTAATAGATGAATCTTATCAATTGAGCGAAGTTTCGGCGTTATTTCTTCAAAATTTTGTTTTGCATCGCTGTCAAGAAGAACAAATATCGGCAGCCTGCACTTGCTGACGAGATTATAGAAGTATTTAACAACTTGATTTTTTCCTCCGGCAGAAATGATAAATATCCCATTTTTGTCAAAATCTACTCCGCAGATTTTCGCAAATTCAGGCAATAATGTTTCTTCTGTTATCCCTTCAACAAGAATTATTTTTTCAACCGGAAAAAGCAGATTTTTTAATGCACGCTCTGCTTTTATATCATTTGAGCAGGCAAGTTCCTTAAGCCATAACAAATTTTTTGGAGAGTCAGGTGTTATAAGAGGAATTACCGACTTATAATTTATTTTGTTATTAATGAGTTTTTTAACTTCGTTATTGTTTATAAAAACGCCGTTTTCATAATCATAAATTCGTTTGTTTATAATATAATCATCAGGAACTTTCAACCCGTTTTCCAGCAGAGAAAAATTTACTATCTGTTCAGCAAGATTGCTTATCTCAGTGTAATCCATTTCCAAAACATCATTTTTCTTATACCGTGGCTCAATAAGGTTAGAAGTTATAATATCGGAAAAAACCCGTAAATATTTCACCTCGGTTTCTTTAAAGCGTGTGAGGCGGTCTATTGAAATTAATATTTGCTCTTTTGTTAACGGTTTTATTTTAACTTTTTCTCTTAACATTTTTTAACTTAAACTTTCCGGCATGGCAACTTTTTTCTTTTTAGTTTTTTAATATAATTGTAGTGGAGTTATGGCAGTGTTGTATTCAATCAATCCCATTTATCAACAATATAATTATAGCACAGGCGGAATTACAAAATCCGGCATGGTGAAAAAATCTGTGTCAATGAATCCTTCTTTGCAAAATAATATTTCATTTAAAGCCAATTCCGCAGATACTGCTTTTGCGGCAAACACAATCCAAACCGAACTCAGAACTAAAGAAGAAAAAGAAAAATATAAATATTTAACTGCAAATGTTGATAAATCCACTAAAAAAGAGCTGAACAAACTTCTTAAAACCGGTATTTTATTGAACAATGATTCTAATGACAGGTCATCGGTACTTGATAATTTATATAAAATAGCAACAACTCCACGCGCCGAAGGGCTTAATAATGCCGGTATACTAAAAGAAGCAATAGAAACTATTGCAAACCCTTATTTGATTACCCAGCAATTTGGCGACATTCCGGCTGAGTATCAAGATGAAGCTTTAAAACGCTATGCTCAAACGCATCCGGGATTTAATCCTGCAACAACTAACCTTATACAAAAAGGAATTGCAAAAACAGATGTTAATCTTGAGCATTCTGGCACCTGTGTTGCCTCAAGCATTGAATTTAATCTCGCACAGAAACATCCGGCTGAATTTGTACGTTTTGCTGAAAGTTTAAGTTCTCCTGCACTTTCTGTACAAAAAGAAATTAAACTAAGTAATCTGGCAGATAATGTACTTGATGCGGTCTGGCTTTTGAATGCTTTTGAAGTTCCTTTCAAAGCTGATAATTTCAATACCGCAAAATTAACATTTGCTCCAGATAAAAACGCAGTACTCAGAGCACAAATTCAAACCACTCACCGTGATCCAGGCGAGCGTTCTGTTATAGATGTATTAATGCAGTCAACCTTAATGCAGGTCGGTTCCCAGCAAACTTATGACGCGCTAACAGATACACGCGGCGGTAAATTCAACCAGAACGATAAAGGTCTTATCGAATTTGAAAAAACATTCACAGAATCAGTAGTTGAGGACAAAAATAAAATCTCAATGACTTATCAAACTGTAGATGAAAACGCTCGTATAACAGGCTACGAAACTGATTTTAATACAATGAAAAAACAGATTATTTCAGCACTTGCAATGGGTGAAAACGTTATTATAGGTTACACCCAGACCGATGAAACAAACAAAATAATCAACGGGCACGAAATTACAATAACCGGCGTAAAACAGGACAGGAATGGTCAATTACAGTTTATATGTAATGATACCGATGATGATTATTCCGGTTCAATAGTCTATACAGAAGATTATCTGCTGCCTAAAATTCATCACGCAGCACTTCCGCAAAGTGTCGTCGAAAATGATGTTAATATCGTTGAAAACTGGGTAGAAGGACTAAAATCTTACAAAGCTATGAAGCAGCAGGCTCAAGCTGCTTAAAATAAAAAAATAATTGAGCAAAAAAAATAATTTATATGTTTTTGAATTTACAGGTAGTAACGGAATTATGAAAAATGGTAAATAATTTTCCTCCAACAAATCTATTGAATAAATATAAACAGCCCCAAACACAGCAAAAGCCTAAATATACCCGTGCCAGCATATTTTATATAAACGATCTTCACGGGAAAATGACCAATATGGAAAGATTATACGCCATTTCAAAACAATTTGACTACTTTACTCCTTCATACGAAATGGATAAACTAAAACTTGCCTCAGGCGATATTATTTTGGGCGAAAATTATCTTGCCAATAAAGTTGCGCATAACTTTATGAACTGGGCAGGTTTTAGTGCAACAGCGCTCGGAAATCACGAAATGGATGTTGTTCCGACAAAGATGTCTGAATTAACCAAAGAAGCAAAATATAAAATTCTCGGGGCAAACGTGACTGTTGATAAAGGCACTCCAATGGACGGCAAAATCACTAAATCTTTTGTTGAAGAACACAACGGCAACAAATATGGTATTATAGGAATAGCGCCATCAGATGTTCTTGACAGGGTTAAGCATAACAAATCTGTTGAAGAAATACACGTAAGTGACATTGAATCAACAATAAAATCTGTACAGGAAGAAATTGATAAATTTAAAGCGCAAGGCATAAATAAAATTATCCTGTTATCCCATAGCGGATATGACAACGATAAGCGCATAGCAGCAGAAACCTCAGGTCTGGATGTAATCTTAGGCGGACATTCGCATAACATTCTTGATAATGTAAAAGAAGGTGTAAATCTATTGACGTCAAAAGACGGTGAACCTGTAATTCTCACTCAGGCAGGAAAAGACGGTGAAAAATTCGGAGTTCTGAACCTTGAATTTGATGAAAACGGCATTATTACCAAAGCACAGAATAATCTTTCTACTACCAGAGAATTTAGGCGGGTTTTACCGATAAAATATGCTGTTGAAGGAATTTTAGGAAAACCTGAAATTTTATGCGAAATAAAATCAGCTCCGCCTGTACCGAAAAACAGATTGATTAGTGATAATCCTAATGTCAGCATAATTGTAGATGCAATGAAAGACGAATTAGGCACAGACATTGCCCTGCTTAATGCCGGCAATATCCGTGGAAACTTTGATGTCGGAACCGTAGATTCGCGTCTGATATCAGACATAACGCCATTTAAAAACAATATGGTCATAGCAAATGTTTCAGAAAAAGAACTTGTAGATGCACTGAAAGTAGGAACTAAATCATTTGTAAATAAGGGGAACAAACCAGGACTTTTCTATGTATCAGGATTAAAATATACAGTAAATACAAATGGAGAACTTGTAGATTTAAAATTTATCGACAAACAAAATAACGAACAGATAATAGATGTTACCAATCCGCGGGCGGATAAATTTTATAAAGTAGCAATGGACGATTTTACGGCAACGGGCGGGGACGGATATTTTCCTAAAACCAATCCTAATTTCATAGAAAAAATCTTTGATTTTGATAAAGATAAATTAGCGTGCGATTACATCAAAAAAATGCAAAGCCCAATAGAGATAAAGGATGAAAAACGAATAACCGTAGTAGACGCACAAAGCGGTCAACCGGTGTAGTACAAGGCAGCCGCAACATGAATGTGTGCATTCCACGGTAATTTCTACCTTGCGGGGTGGACACAGTCCACTCTTACACATTGGACATCCGCTAAAGAATAACGGTCATCGTTGAGCCGTCATCCCGCAACGAGAATGTGTGCACTCTACGTTAATTGTCACCTTGCGGGATCTCAAAAATTACCTTAAAA
>CALUQJ010000074.1 GCA_944322865.1 Candidatus Gastranaerophilales bacterium | reverse complement strand
ATAACAGCATGTTCCTATAGCTCAGATTATTGGGCAGGAGCAGTAAGAGCCTGCGGCGGAGTACAAAACATGCCAACAATGGAACAGCTGGGACAGTTAGCTACCTACTTATATAATTACGATGGGACAATAGGAGCCCAACAAGATATAAGCAGCGGAATAAACTTAGACACAACAAAAGCTTCTCAATTCATCTCAGCTTCACCTTATTCAGACCGGTTCCACGTTTGGTCCGGGCAGGAGGACAGCCAGTCCGGCGCGTACCTCCGCAGCTTCGGCCCTACCTACACGACCTGGTACCGCATGGGCGGCTACGGCCGCGGCGACAGCAACACGCTCGCGGTTTGCCTAGGTGATTAATTTTCCAATTCCTGATTCGCGCGATTTTTCCCAGTAAGAGGCTTGATGACTCTTACTGGAAGGGAATAAGGAAATAGGGGAATAAGGAAATAAGTTCTTTACAAAAATAAGGCAATGCAAGATTTTAGCATTGCCTGTTATTGTAACTACTTAGTGCCTCTAGCCCAACAGTGCCTTTGAGCTTGTGCCAGTTTAAGTACACTATGGCACGGGATCATATCCGCCTTCATGCAGCGGGTGGCATTTACAAATCCGTTTTACACCTAACCACCCGCCTTTTAGCACTCCGTATTTTTCTATTGCCTGCCTTGTATACTCAGAACATGTCGGCGTAAACCTGCATACCGGCGGTGTGTATTTTGATATTTTCTGGTAAATCCCTATAATAAACAACACTATGCGTTTAATCATTTATCTACTCCATTGCATAGGCTTCACCGATTGTATCAACTGCTTCTACTTTAATATCTGTAATCAATTCTGAATAAGAGATTACGACAATTGTCGGAATATGTCTTTCAAGTAGTTGATAAAGCGGAAGCCGGATTCTCGGTGAACACAAGATTACAGGCTGTTGACCACATGCCTGATGTGCACGCATCAGAGTTGTTGCTGTACTTTCTATTAATTCCTGAACTTGCATTGGATTTAACAAAAACATTGTTCCAAGCTCTGTTCTTTGACAGCTGTCATCAAGTGTTTTTTCCCATTCAGGTGAAAGCGTCAGTGCGTATAACACTTTATCTTCCTGAACATTCGACAAGCAAATCTGGCGCCCTAGTGCAGCACGCAAACGTTCCGACAATATATCCGGTTCTTTTGAAAATCTTGCATAATCACAAAGTCTTTCAAATACAAATATAATATCTTTAATGGAAACTTTTTCACGAATGAGGTTAACAAAAATCTTTCTCAAGTCACTTGTAGAAATAATAGTCGGCACAAGGTCGTTAACAAGTGTAGGGTCTTGAGAACGAACAAGTTCCATAAGCTTAAGGACATCTGTTTTTGTCATAACTTCATCAACGTGTTTTCTTACACATTCTTGCAAGTGCGTAACAATAACGTCTGTAGCGTCGACGGCTGTAACAGAACGAGCGACTTTGGCATCGTCTGCTGAAATCCAGTAAGCTTGTGTTTGATAAGTCGGGTCTATACCGATTATAGCATCGTCCGGAACTTCACGACGCGTAGCATCCCACTGGTCAGCAATTACCATGAATTTACCCGGATATACATAGCCGGTAGCAACTGTGTTACCGCGAATAGAGATCATGTATTCATTAGCATCAAGCGCAGAGGAATCCATAATTCTTATGTTAGGAATAATATATCCTAATTCATCCGTAACTCTTTGACGTAAGGCGGCAATTTTCGCAAGCAATTGACCTTCCTGATCAGGGTCTGCAATTACAAGCAGGTTAGAACCGACCTGCAAACTTAATGTATCTACACCCAAGCGTTCATACATTCTGTTCGGGTTAACAAGGTCTTGCATGTTTTGACGGACATTTTCCAATTGTCCCAATTGGGATTGAACATCTGCGTTAATTAATACAGAGAATCCAGCAACGCCCAACCCTATTGCAAATAAAGTAAAAGGCAGCCACGGCAAGCCAGTTACAGGACCTGTGATGGCAAGTAACATCAAGAATGCTGATGCAAAGAATAAAGCATGCGGTTTACTCATAATCTGACCGGCAACATCTGCACCAAGAGTTGCGCTTGCGGCAGAAGAACGTGTCATAAATACACCGGCTGCAATTGACATCAACAATGACGGCACCTGTGATGCCAAACCGTCACCAATCGTCAAAATTGTATATTTGGAAACAGCATCAGCAGCAGGCATACCATTCAGCAGACACCCGATACACAAGCCGCCTACAATGTTAATTATTACGATAATAATACCTGCAATAGTATCACCTTTAACGAATTTCATCGCACCATCCATACTACCGAACAGGTTTGATTCTCTTTGTAAGTCTTCACGCTTTTTAGTTGCCTCTTCAGGCGATATCAATCCCGCATTAAAATCCGCGTCAATAGTCATTTGTTTACCAGGCATAGCGTCCAATGCAAATCTCGCTGCAACTTCGGCAATACGTTCGGCACCTTTTGTGATAACCATAAACTGTACAACCGTGATAATAAGGAATATTACGCCGCCGACTATCATGTTACCGCCGGTTACGAATGTCCCGAACGCGTGAATAACTTCTCCTGCCTCACCTTTTGCAAGAATTAACCTTGTAGATGCAATGGAAAGACATAACCGGAACATCGTACCGATCAGGATAATTGACGGGAAGGACGACAGCTCAAGTGTTTTTTGAACATATAGGGCAAACATCAAAAGAACAATTCCGAGTGTTATATTAAGACAGATACATACGTTAATAATCCAGTTCGGTAATTCTACCAACAGGATTACTATCAGGAACAGTACGAATACTGCCATAAAAATTTCACTTAACGGATTTCCTGCGCTTTGTGCCTGTGCCATTACAATTCCTTCAACGCTTCTGTAATAATTGACATTTGGGTTTCGATTGTTGCATCAATTATCCCGTTTGTCGTGGTTACCATGCAGCCGCCAAATGTTACATTTTCATCTGCTACTATGTTAACTTTGGCTTCTGATCCTGCTAACTCTACTATCTCCGGTATTTTTTGTTTTACGAGCACTGCCTGTTCCGGATTTACACGCAATGTTACTCTTGTTTCTTCTTTTGATAAACTTTTCAACAGATCCGTAATATTTTCTAAAATTATTGTCGGATCCTGCTGTATTTCTTTTTTAATAATTTTTTTGGCTATATCAACACTTATTTCCAACAATTCAGGGGCGATATATTCAAACACTTCCTGTTTTGCGGATAAAAACGCGCCTAGAGTTTCCCTGAAGTTATCCAGATCTGCTTTAGCCTGATTTAAACCTTCTTCGTAACCTTCTTTTGCGGCGGATTCTTTTATTGATTGTGCTTCCTCTCTTGCACGCGAAATAAGGTTTCTGTCATCAATTCTTCTGAAACCTCTTCTCCTATCGCCTTTACGACGCTCATGGCGCTGTTTAAAGTCGATGTTATCCAGATCGAACAAGTCTATCTCATCTGCTGTTTCTACCGTTTTTTCTTCCTGTTCGTCAACAGGTACTTCGGTTTGTTCAGTGAGTTCTTCTTCTACCTTAACTTCTTCTTCTGACGCGTCTGGTTTGTGTATTTTTTTCTTTATAATCATGATTAATTATATTATACACTATCTTCTATATGTGAGGCAATAATGTTACCAATTCTTGGTGCAATTTCATAAAATTCACCCTCTAAAGCATTGAAAACAAAGCGTTTTACCCTCTGGCGCTCAAGTTTAAGAATTTGTTCCATTTGAGCTCTGTCTACATATTGTGAAATATTTTGTATTCGTTGTATTAATTTACTTGGCGTAACGTCTTTTGTTTGAGGCATGCTCATTTTTATTTCTTGTAGACAGCGCATTGCGATTCGCGGATCAACCTGCTTATTTAAATCATCCATTTCCATAAAGCGAATTACAGACGATGCATCAGCAGGGTCAAACTTGTTAAGAATTGTCTGAACTTTTTCTTCCTTCATGCGCTGGAAAAGCATTGCAAGAGTTGCAAGTTTAAATATTTTAGGTTGTGCCTGATTTTGCGGCTGCGGCACTCCGCCCTGTACAGGCTGCGGCACGCCGCCTTGAACTGGAGCTCCTGCGGCTTGCTGCTGGGCAGCGGCTTGTTGTGCGGCTTGTTCTTGTGCAGCTGCCTGCTGCATCATGTCATCAATATTTGACATTTTTGATGCACGGTCACGCAATTCTTCAGTAATTAGATTTTTTTGCTGTAACTCCGCAATGGAATCTACATATGTTTTTCTTACGTGGTGCTCTATTAATTGTAAAATTTGATCCTGCGGCAAATTCTGTTTGAAAGCCTGTTTGGCAACCTCAAAAATTGTAAACGCAATTTTTTGCATTATAGGATCCCAGTACTGCTGCGGAATACCGGAACGAATAAGGTCTACGGATTTGTGAAATGACCATTCCGCGATAATCTGGGTTATCAAAACTGCTGTATCGGCATTAAAATTCAGACTTGTATCGTTATAAAGAGCTTCACCGGCAACTGTTGAAAAATTTAACAATGTATTTGCAACATATTGTTTTTGCGCATCGTTAAATTCCGGCGGAACTAATTCCAGTGCCTGTTGTGTCAAATTCTGGGCAAAACCCTTGTAATCAAATCCTTCTATCGCCATTTTTTCCCTTTAGTTTTTATTTTGGATGTTTCACCGATTAATCATTTCCTATATTAAAGCACTTTGCTTTTTAACGTCCTGACGTCTTAATCACTACCCTTGCTCAATCCAGCTCTTAATTTTTTCTGCTGTTTCTTCATCATCCTGATCAGACATTTGTGAGGAGAGATCAGACAATGTTTCTGCCAATTTATCGGCATTTCCAGGAAGTGCATCTCTCTGCTGTTGTTCGATGAGGTTTTGAGCTAATTCAGACTGACGCTGAGTCAATTGGTTAGCACGCTGATTGATATCGCTCAACTGTTGCTCTTGCTGTTGAGTTCTTTGTCTTAACATTTCTACTTCTTGCGCATTTTCTTCCTGTATTGCTTTAACCTTATTGGATATTATTCTGAATACAATGATTAAACCAATACCGGATACTGCAACCGCAAGCCACCACGGATTACCTGTTTCGTCAGGTTTCGGCAGGTTAACAGGTCTGTCAGATGCAAGATAAGGATCTGTAGCATCTGAAAATGCAATAGAAACATTAGCAGGATCAGCCTTCGGACTTGCCGCATGCGCGATTAATTCTTTTAATTCTTCAAGGGTAGTGTTTGCAGGCAAAGCGCTTTTTTCTAAAGTAACTGCTATAGAAATTTCTTCTACCACCCCAGGTTTTATATATTCATTAACCTGTGTTTTGGTTACACCATACTGGGTTTCTGTTGCAGAACGGGAATAGTTTCTGTTCTGTGTAGAATCCGTTCCGTTAGCAGGCAAACCATTAGGCAAATATACACTTACTGCATTCACACCACGGTTTGTATCCTGCGTTCTGTCACCCAAACCTTCTGTAAATGACTGTTCGTTAACCGCTGTTTTTTGCTCAGGATCGTATATTATACTAAATTTTTCAACCGGAGCCTGAACAAGGAATGTACTTACTGTTGCGATATAATTCCCTTTGCCAATAAGTCTATCAAGCTGCTGACTGACTTTCTGCTGCATATATTTGTCGTTTTCTTCTAGACGTGTAAGCATTTCATCCTGCGCATCCATCATGCTGTGATAAACATTACCGTTAGTATCTGTTATCGCAATATTTTCACCTTCAAGCCCGGAAACACTGCCCAAAAGAAGGTTCGTGATTGCCTTAACCTTCATCTGATCTAACTTTTCACCTTCCGGAATAATTACCTGAACAGTTGCTGTTACAGGTTTCTGCATAGATGTGAACATTGTTTGTTCAGGAATTGAAATAAATACAGATGCGTCAGTTATACCGCCTATGTTACGTATCAGACGTGCGAGTTCACCGTTTATCGCACGGGATAAACGGATTTTTTTGTCCTCTTTTGTAGATGTAAAATCACCTTTATCAAAGATTTCAAGACCTACGTTTTTATCCATCATTCCGCTTTTAACAATAGTTAATATAGCTCTGTCGCGGTCAGTTATTGTACATTTAGACGTTAATGTGGAGCAATTATCTTTAGGCAGGTACAAAACAGATTTTGTACCATCGGCTTTTCTCTGTGCGGTAATCCCTTGTCTTGCAAGTAATGCCTGAATTTCAAGAGCTTTACCCAAATTATCGGTTGTTAATAAGTCGACATCAGCTTTTAAAGGGGCAGAACCTTGTGCCTGATTTTTGCTTCCAGAACCGGTTAAAGCAATAAGCAGGATAATAGCTAACACAACAGCAACAACGCCGCCTATAATTCCATATAATAAAGGTTTGTTTTCAAGTAATTTTTGGAAGTCCATTTTGTCCCCACAGGTCTGTTAAAATCTTTTTATTTAATCTTACACCTGAATCTGCATAACTTTGTCATACGCTTGTATGACTTTTCCGACTGCCTGAGTCGCAACGTTAACACTTATTTCTGATTTAGCCATAGCGGTCATAACATCGTGAATATCAACATTTTGACTGCCAGACATAACATCTTTAAGCAAGTTATCCGGCGCGTTTAATTCAGTATTAAAGTTTTCTACAAGCCCTGAAAATACCTGCTTAAAATCCGGTGTATCAGGAGTTTCAACACGTCCCATACGTCCTGCCGGCATTCGGTCAGAAATACCAGGATCCAGCTTTGTATGCTGTATTCTGCCTGCTAAATCATACTGTGGATAAAAACTGTTAAACATAATTAAATCCGCCTTTCAATATTTATTGTATCGTAATTTTTCTCATTATAAATACCCAATACACAATAAATCATACAAATCGTGTAGATAAATGGATTGATTTAAGAGATTACAACATGTATTTAATGAAAAATTTGCCGAAGTCTATAAATTTTAAGGATAAGGGTTGAAAAATTTAAGAAGGTAGTGTATAATGGAAATATGAAAAACAAATTACCGAGGAAGTATAGAATAATAAGTAAGGTGCATCATTCTGACGTACCGGAAAATCTTGTTTTTCCGCGTTATGTCGACCGGCATTATGATGATGCCGGCATGGGGAAAATGGCTGAAACCC
>CALUQJ010000073.1 GCA_944322865.1 Candidatus Gastranaerophilales bacterium | reverse complement strand
TTTACCGACACCGTTGAGGGGGGGTATCTTCTAAATGTTCAGGGCGTTATCTGAATAGTTTAAGGCAGTATTTCCGGCAGCTGCAAGTGTTTTTGTAAATTCATCTTTCAAATAAGCTTTAACATCTGACGGTTTTATTTTTGTCTGGTCGCGTAACTTATCCACGAGTTCAGCGGCGTAATTTACCCCTAAATCAGCGCTGATAAGCAAATCTTCCATATCTTCAAGCACAAATTCAGAAAATTCTTCTTCGTGTTCAACCGAATTTACGACATTACCCACAAGTGCTTGCGCCGTATTTGACACTGCCTGTTTTAGGTTATTGAATTTTTCAGAGAAAAATTTAAACATTATTTTATACCGTAATCAACAATGACTTTAGCAAGGATACCGTTAATAAATGCTGCACTGTCATCTGTTGAATATTTTTTAGCAAGTTCAAGTGCTTCATCTACAACAACTTTCATCGGCGCATCTTTTACATAAAGCAGTTCTACTATTGCTATGCGTAAGATATCTTTATCCATTTTGACAAGACGTTGGATATCCCAGTTTTTAGAATACTTTTGAATAATTTCATCAATTTCTTTGTGGTGTTTCTGGAAAAATTCAGCGATAGTTATTGCGTAATTTTTAACATCACTTTGAGAATCCAGTGTTGTAAATTCAGCAATTTCCAAAGCCAGAAGTGCTTTTTCCGCTATATCAATCATCTGGTCAATTCGTCCTGTCATATCAGATGTCATAGGCAGCGGAACAGGAATGTTTGCGACACCTAAAGGTCGCTGTAAATTTTCTTCATGATTTGCTTCGTAATCATCTATCTGAGCTTTCATTTCCATTAGTGCGCTGACTGCAATTTCAAGTTCATCACTTGCGTTGCCTGTTAAAATTCTGACTGATTTGAGTATTATATCTTCCAAATCCTGTTTTGAATAATTTGTTATTTTTTTATCGAACTGTGAAAATAATATAAAAGCCAATTCTCTGGCTGCTCTGCGGGCTTGCATATTTTTACCTCATATTTTATGTTTTACAAAAATGATATTAGCATAAACAATTTTTATTTTCAATTGAAAAATATCGGGTTATTGACGTGTTACGCTTAGCAGCATATCATTCGGAATATACAAGTCTTTGACACCCATATTTGCATTTACAAAGACAAATTCCAGAGTATCACCGTCTTTAATTTCAATGTTGTCAAACGGAATTTTTAAATCCACCACTTTGTCAAAGGCTGATGTAAAATCTTTTGAGGACTGCAACGCCCAGATATTGTTAGGTAAAGCTTTAATCAGCCGTGTCAATTGAAGTTCGTTGTTGTGGATTGATATTTGCAGTTCGTTGTGAAATTTTTCTTTTGCCAGCGGTAAGACATTTTCTGTTTTATTTATTAACCTTATTGGCGAAAGTGAATGTTTTTTATTTGCATTGCGCATATATACGTACATTTGATAAGTTTGCCTGAACTTTGACGGGTTTTCTCGTACATAATCATTCAAATAAAATCTCAGATAAAAGTTATCTCTGTCATAACCAAAGCAGATTTTATCGAACATTTTGGTTTCTTTAAGGACAGGACCGTCGGGAATTTCAATACTGCCAGCGTTAAGCCATTCGTCATTTGTATCATTTTCGCCGTTAACAGAAGGGGTAAATTCTCCTTTAGGGTAGCGTGAAGGTTTTGCTATTGCAGAAGTTAAGGCGGTTTCAAGATACTGCGGTGGCTCAAGTCCTAGATAGAGATAAATATTTTTCAGATGTTCTCTGAACAGGTAATCAAAAATATTATCACGCCCAGAATCGTTAGGTTCACCAAACCACCAGAACCAATCGCTGCCTTCACAGATAAAAAGCTCACGCATAGCAAGCGGAATGTTTGGATCAAGAGGATTTTGTTTTACATAAGCTGAAAAATCATCTCTTGCCTGTTTAACATAAGTCCAGGCAAGATTTTTTATCGGTTCGTCAATCCAGAGCTTAAAGTTCTGGTTAATCCAAGAGCCTGAGGTTATCTTATTAAGTGTTTTATGATGTTTTTCTTTTGCAATATAATCGCTTATCAAAACAGTTTCCAGAGTTTCGTCTTTTTCTATAAGTGAATAAAGTGTTTTAAGGAAAGTATCGCCGTCATTTTCGTAATTTTCCCAGCAGTTTTCCCCGTCCATAGCTATTGTTATGAGGTGATTTTCATCAGGGGAGGACAAGAGTTTGCTTTGAATGCTTTTTAATCTGTCATAAAGATCATTTGCAGCGTTTTTAGAATCGTGGTTTGGATATTCAAAACCTATCAAATTAGGCAGGACGGAATCTCTGAAAATTATTTTTATATCAGTATTTTTAG
The DNA here is from genome assembly GCA_944322865.1 of Candidatus Gastranaerophilales bacterium. GTDB lineage: Bacteria > Cyanobacteriota > Vampirovibrionia > Gastranaerophilales > Gastranaerophilaceae > CALUVH01. The sequence goes on along the minus strand of CALUQJ010000073.1, from coordinate 5,392 downwards.
TTTTATAATTATATGATTTTAAGAGGTTATACGGATCTTCAAGATAACCTTTAAAATCCCTTACAAAGTCCTGATTAATGGAGCTTGCGAGAATACCCTCATCAGAAATAGTCCATTCAACGCCAAGATCGGAAAACAGTTTGAGTTCTTTTGCACTTACACAATGTTCTGAAGGCCAGATGCCGCGCGGACGCCTGCCGAATAATTCTTCTATTCTCTGGAGAGCATATTCTGTTTGCAGTTTTGCATCTAACTCCATTTTTAAATTTTGCGGCAAATCTTCACCGGATGACTTTTTAATCCCTTTTATATCAAGCAAAATAGGAAGAATTGGATGATAATAAGGGCTTGTGGTGATTTCTATTTTTCCTTTATCCAGATATTTTTTATATGTCGGAATTATTTGTCTTATTATTTCGCGTTGAATATCAATGATTTTGAGCCGGTCTTTAAGCGTATAATTTTTGCCTTTTTTAATAAGCTTTTTAAGTTCCGGATATTTTTGCCTGTATACAGGGTCAAACCAGGCGAGATTGAAAAGTGCCATTAAATCTGAATATTCCTGATTGGAGAAAGCATTAATCCCTTTTGTATATTCAAGCTGTGCTTTTTGGAATAACCGGTTATATTCAGGATATGGAATAATCATTGACTGATAATTTGCATCAAAAAAGTTGTTCAGTATAAATTCTTTGTCATCATCTGTTAACTTTTCCGCATCTTTTATTGTAAGCCTTGAATGGATATCATGGAGTTCTTTTTCACCGTAATCAATCAGGCTGTCTAACAGAACAGGTACAAGATTGATATTAAGCTTTATGCGCTTGAATTTATCTGTAATTGTTACCATATCTAGATAATCTTTAATAGCATGCAGCCTGACCCACGGCATCAAATAGTCGCCGTTCGGACTTAACTGATATACAGGCTGGTGCATATGCCAGTAGAATGCTACAGATAACTTTTTTGTTTGGCTCATCATAAATATTACACCTAATTCCGTTTACATAATTATAATAGCATTTAAATATTTTTTGTCTATCATATTGATTTAAAAGTATTAGACAATAAAGATTTTACAAGTAACAAAAAATAATTTTCAGGAATTTTATGACATTATAATGAAAATCACAAATCAATATAGTTATATAAAGCCTTCAATAACAAATAATAATTATCATTATACACCGAGTTTTGGCATAAGTTTTAAAAAGTCAAAGCTGCTGACGGATATTTTTCTGAGAAGTTCATCTATAACAGGTGTTACTAAAATAAAAAATCTTCATGCCGGAGAATTTGGCACAGAGTGCAAGTATTCACGTCCGCTGGAGAATTTTGAGGAACAATTCGGGTTAAAAAAACTTAGGGAATTATATAAGAAAGGGTTTTCTACTAACACAGAAGGCTGGGCGGATTGCTTTTTGAAATCCAGTGCCGACACACCGCTTTCCACCTCCTCAGTCTACGATTGTTCGGTGTTGTATTTGTTTAATAAAAACACAAATACACACCTGTTATACCATTCTTATTATGAAGCCAATAAGGACAGTTTTGAGTTTCTTATAAAAAACTTTATGCCTGAAGGATTTACCAAAGCGGATATTCTGCCGGGGGACAGAAAATGGTACATGCGTCACTGGGAAACTCTTCCGCAAATGCTAAAGGCGCTGAAAGCAAGCGGTCAAAAGGCTGAAATTGATGTACATCATTACAGTTCTCAGCTTCCTGAAATAGTAGGTTATAATGGAAAACTCTATGAAATAGTAAACCGCAGAACAGCGCTCGGTTTAAGTGACAAAGGGCAGGCAAGTTTCAGAGTATGCGATTTAAGGGTGAACAGTCTTGTTGGAGAAATAGATTTTAATGCCTGCACAACAAAGAAAATAGCTTTACAAAGAAAACGCTTTGCCGCGGAAAAATATGACCCCGAAGTGATTAAAATTCTAAATAATCTGCTTGACAAACATGAAGGGAAAGTAAAACAAATTGAAGTCTGTAATACACCGGAAGAACTGGATGCTGTGATAAAATCTTTCAATGCCTCCGAATTGTATAAATTTGCAAGGGCTCTTGGAATTCAAAAACAGAAAATTCTAGCCCAAAAAGTAAGTTAATACTGTTATTTTTGTACATAAAAAGTAACATTTTATTTATTAACGGCATTTTTATATTAGAATTAAAATTGATAAAAGGGAGAACTAATGCTGAATAACAAAACGGTTTTAATCACAGGTGCAGACGGCTTCATCGGATCACATTTAACCGAAAGATTAGTAAAAGAAGGAGCTAAAGTTAAGGCTTTATCGCAGTACAATTCTTTTAATAACTGGGGTTGGCTTGAAGATGTGGAATGCAAAAACGACATTGAAGTGCTTTGCGGGGATGTAAGGGATAACAATTACATAAGACATATTTCAAAAGATGTTGATGTAATTTTTCACCTTGCCGCATTAATCGCAATTCCTTATTCATATATTGCTCCGGAAAGTTATGTGGATACCAATATTAAAGGTACTCTGAATGTTTGTCAGGCAGCACTTGATAATAATGTTGAAAAGGTTATTATCACATCAACAAGTGAGGTTTACGGAACGGCTCAGTATGTTCCTATTGACGAAAAACATCCGAAACAGCCGCAATCGCCGTATTCAGCAACCAAAATCGGTGCTGATGCAATTGCAAAAAGTTTTAATAATGCATTTGATTTGCCTGTTGTAATTGCAAGACCTTTCAATACTTATGGACCAAGACAATCCGCAAGGGCAGTTATTCCGACCATAATTACACAAATTGCATCCGGCAAAAAACAGATTAAGCTTGGAGATACAACTCCGACAAGGGATTTTAACTATGTAAAAGATACTTGCTCAGGATTTGTAGCTCTTGCAAATTGCGATAAGGCAATAGGTGAAGAAATAAATATAGGCTCAAACTTTGAAATTTCAATCGGTGATACTTTAAATCTGATTAAAGAAATTATGAACAGTGATGTTGAATTTGTAACGGATGAACAAAGACTCAGACCAAAAAATTCCGAAGTTAACCGTTTATGGTGTGATAATTCAAAAATTATGACATTGACTAATTTCAAACCCGAATACGATATCAGACGCGGCTTGGAAGAAACAGTTAAATGGTTCAGTAACAAAGATAATTTAAAGAAATATAAGGCAGATATATATAATGTTTAAAGGGGGAACATATGAAATTTTGTAAAAAATGTGTTATGCCGGATACAAGACCGGGAATTAGTTTTAATGAAGAGGGTATTTGTTCGGCTTGTCAAGCATATGAAAAAAGAAAAACAATAGATTGGGACAAACGATATAAAGAATTAGAAGCACTCTGTGACAAATACAGAGGAATGAACGGTGACGGGTGGGATTGTGCCATAGCTGTTTCAGGCGGAAAAGATTCACATTATCAGGTTGACTTATTTAAAAATAAACTGAAAATGAATCCGATACTTTTTACTGTAGAAGATAATTTTCCTATGACAGAAGCCGGAAAACATAATTTAAAAAATATTTCAGAAGCTTTTGGGTGTGAATTGATAAGCTTAAAGCCAAACATCAGTGCACAAAAGAAAATTATGCGTTATACCTTTGAAAAATTCGGTAAACCGACTTGGTATATTGACAGATTAATTTATACATATCCTTTGATGATGGCTAAAAAGTTCAATACACCATTATTGGTTTACGGAGAAAATATAAGCTATGAATACGGCGGCAGTGATGACAATGACACCTACAGTGCAAGAGGAATTCTTAAAAACGGTGTTGCCTCTGATATGGATATAGATGACCTAATCCGTGAAACTGGTGTATCAAAAAATGAATTGTATTTGACAAATTCTTTAAGTGATAAAGATTTAGATGAAATAGATCCTATTTATGTTTCATATTTTATACCTTGGAATAGTTTTAGCAATCTTGAGATTGCTAAAAGTTTCGGTTTCAAGGATTTAAGTGATGAATGGAGAAGACAACATCACGTAGAAGATTTTGATCAGGTTGATTCAAGAGCATATCTTGTACATCCTTGGCTAAAATATCCAAAATTCGGACACCAATTTGCAACTGATTATGCTGCAAGAATGGTACGATACGGTATGATTACACGTGAAGAAGCCGTAGAACTCGTAAAACGCCATGATGCATTTTTAGATCCGCTGTGTGTAAGAGATTTTTGCGAATTTTGCGGTTATACAAAAGAAGAATTTTGGGCAATTATCGATAAATTATATAATAGAGATATTTTTGAAAAACAACCCAATGGCAAATGGAGGCTAAAATACGATGTTGCCAATGTTTAAGCAGGATGTTGAGTTTATAAAAAATGTTTTTAATTCTCAAGATGAGGTATTGCCTCTTCATCCGCCTTATTTTGACAACCGCGAAATTGAGCTTACAACAGAATGTATTAAATCAACATTTGTTTCAAGTGTCGGACAGTTTGTTGTGGATTTTGAAAACAAAATTGCCGAATTTTGCGGGGTAAAAAGAGCAGTTGCCTGTGTTAACGGTACAAACGCACTGCACTTATGCATGATTGTAGCCGGAATAAAACCGGGGGACAAAGTTGTTACGCAGCCTCTGACTTTTATCGCAACAGCAAACGCAATTAAATATTGCGGGGCAGAGCCTGTTTTTGTTGATGTTGACAAAGATACAATGGGCTTGAGTCCGGAAAAGCTGGATGATTTTTTGAAAAAAAACAAAGACATAAAAGCTGTTGTTCCGATGCACACATTCGGTCATCCTTGCAGAATAAATGAGATTAAGGAAGTATCTGACAGGCATGGGGTTATTCTGATTGAGGATTGTGCGGAAAGTATCGGAAGTTTCTATAAAGGTGTTCATACAGGTAATTGGGGAGAATCAGCCGCAATAAGTTTTAATGGTAACAAAACAATTACAACCGGCGGCGGCGGGATGCTTTTGTTTAATGACGAGAAACTCGCAGACCGTGCCAAACACCTTTCAACACAGGCTAAAATCCCGCACAGATGGGAATTTAGACACGATGCTGTCGGGTATAATTACAGAATGCCTAATTTGAATGCAGCATTAGGGTTGGCTCAACTGGAAAAAATCGACAAAATTCTTGCTAACAAAAGAGAATTGGCTGAAATTTACAAAAGTTATTTCAAGGACAGATTTGTATCCGAACCGGAAAAATGCAAATCTAACTATTGGCTGCAAGCCATAAAATGTGAAAATAAAAAAGAACGTGATGAATTTTTGGCATACACAAATGATAACGGGGTAATGACAAGACCTATCTGGACACTGATGAATGAGCTGGATATGTACAAAGACTGCACCTGCGGCGATTTAACAAATGCAAAATGGCTGGAAGAGCGGATTGTCAACATCCCAAGCGGAGT
>CALUQJ010000072.1 GCA_944322865.1 Candidatus Gastranaerophilales bacterium | reverse complement strand
GTTAAAATTCCTTCTGCTCTCCGTTTGCTTAAAACAATAGATGTTGACAAAGTTTCAGGAAAAAATATAAATGCTTACCTATACATTGAAAAAGACGGTAAATTTTTACTGGAAAAATATATTCCGGCGACAGCAAGCAGTAATGACACGACTTCTCAACAAACACAAAACTCACTTCCTTTCGGATTAGAATTATCAAATCATTTGCCTGATATAACGGCATTAAATTATAATATAGCATTCATAGATGCCGCTACCTCAAAAACTTATGCAATAAGCGGTAACGAAGTTATATTATCAGATTTTATACTTGACAAATCCATAAAAATTAAAGCAGACGGTAAGGTTACTCTTGATAACGTAAACCAGTTTAACTACGATATAAAGCTTCTTAATAAAATCATGCCGGAAGTTTCACTTAATGAACTTGTATTTAATCCGGAACCACAGCCGGAAACTACTGAACAAGAACCGGTTTTAATAAATGTAATAGAGGTCTTTAAGTCACTTTATAAAAATCAATTGACAGCTGATTTACATACTGATTTAAAAATCAAAGGTACAGTTGAAGAACCTGATTTTCAGGGGACTTTACTGGTTGATAATTTAGGAATTGCCGTTGACAGTAAAAAACTTCCTGAAAGTACAATCGGAATGGACTTCAAAGGTAATGACATAATTATGAATACAAAATTGTATTCAGGCAAAGACGAAATTACACAGTTAACAGGGGAGTTCCAAACCGGTAAGCACCCTAAAATCAATATGAATTTCAAATCCAACGCGCAAATTAACAGCCTTATCGCAATAATTGACAGCGTTGCTAAATCCTTTAACTACAAAGATTTAGACACTCTTAGCGCAACAGGCGCAATAGATGCGGATTTTTCTCTTAAATCAGATTTGAAAAAAGTTGAATCCTCCGGATACTTCAAAATTCCAGACGCTACAATTAAATATTCTCTATACAATGCGTTCATAGATAAGATTAATGCAAATATTGATTTTGCAAATAACCAAATAAATATACAAGACAGCGGATTTTCAATTCTTAACCACCCGTTGAAAATATATGGAACAATTAATCAGAACGCAGCGGTTGATCTTCATCTCATTGCTGATAAATTGCAAATTAAAAGTCTGCTTGTTGCAGCAGGACAAACAGCACTCCTTAAAGATAACAATGTTTCAAGCGGAACACTTTCTGCTGATGCATCTTTGAAGGGTACTCTCAACAAGCCTGAACCTAAGGTTAACCTTAGTATTGACAATATAAATGTCAAAAATAAACCTTCAAATACCGGAGTGTCACTTGCGCAATCCACAATTGATATTACTGCTGACAATAAGACAGCATCCGGCAAGATTAATGCCTCTCAAATCCGCGTTGTTAACCCGCTTGCCTCTGTTTCTGTGCCGGATTTGAATATTACTATAGATGAAAAAGACATCAACATAGCAAACTCTTATTTGCTTTTGGATAATTCGAGAATTAACTTTGGCGGTAAAGTTACTGATTACCTTAAAAATATGCAATTTGATATTACAGCAGACGGCAATTTGGTTGCAAGTGATATCAAAAATATGTTCCCCAAAGAAACTCGCGCACTGCTTGGCGGCGCTAACGGTAAACTACCGCTCAATGTAAAAATTTCCGGCAACGATAAAGCGCAAACAATACAATTCACACTTAAGGCAGATCCTGCGAATTATATATCTATAGTTGAAGTTGATCAGCTAAAAGGTCAGAATATGACCGCTAAAAGCACTATTAAACTATCAGGAGAAAACCTTACTCTTGAAAATACTGAAATTTTAGCCGGAAAATCACCGCTTCTGATTTTGAACGGCGGTATACATAATCTTTATACCTCACAGCAACTTGATATTAATGCTTATACAAACCGACAGCTTGGTATAGTAATACCGGGCTTCAGCGATTCAAAACTGCTGACGCAGGCTGATATAAATATTTCAGGAACAGCTGCAAAACCGGAATTACGCGGGGCTGTCGATATACCTTCAATAAAAATACCGTCCATGCTTGTTGAGATAGCTGATATGAGATTGAATCTCTCTGGACCTGTAGCAACAGGTAAAGGCACTGTTAAAAAACTTGTATCAGGCGGTATAACAGCAGAAAATCTCGCGGCTGACTTTAATCTTAAGGATTACAATGTACTAAATCTTACTAATATAACAGGTAATGCTTTTGAAGGAAAGATTAACGGTAAAGTCAGTTACAATATTGCTAAAAACAGCACAAGTGTAAATATGACTGGCAGTGAAATGAACGCTCTTAAAGCTATAGAAGGCGCTGCCGGCATAAAAAATGCACTCTCCGGTACTCTTGGCTTCAGTGCAGATGTTTCCCTTAACCTCGCATCGCAAGAAGAAATGATGAAATCCCTTAAAGGAACCGCCGGATTTAATATTGATAACGGTACCCTGCTTAATTTAGGTAAGTTGGAAAACTTCTTGCTGGCTGATAATATCAGAAAAAATTCAATAATGAGTGCGGCTGTTAATTCAATAACAGCATTACCGACAATAAAAAACACCGCACAATTCAAATACATTACCGGGGACTTGAGTTTCAATAACGGCTGGGCTGAATTAAAGCCTGTCAAAACCTCAGGACCATCAATGTCTTACTATATTACCGGACGCTATAATCTCTTAAACGGTACGGCAAACGTTACTGTTCTCGGACGCCTTGCAGCAGAAGTAGTAAAACTTCTCGGACCGGTAGGCGAATTGTCAGTTGATAAATTAACGTCATACATTCCTAAATTCGGCAATTTGACCTCTTCTGTACTAAAAACCATGACAACAAGTCCAAAAGGAGAAAAAATAGAAGAAATACCGCCTTTATCAACAGGCAGTACAAATTATAAAGATTTTAAAGTATCTTTTAACGGTGGAATAGAAAGTTCAAGCTCTGTTAAATCCTTCAAATGGCTTTCAGACTGCGACACATCCCAAATAGAATCCGTTACACTTAAAGAACAGCTGGAAAACACTAAAAACGCAATACAGGAAGCTCACCAGAACACTGTAAATGACATTAAAAATAAAATAGATGAAATAAAAAAACAAAACGAAACAAATAAAGAACAGTTTCAAAATCTGCAAAATAATTTAAAAAACCTGTTTTCGCCTAAAACAACCGAGCCCAAAGAAACACAGGAATAACAAATATTATTTAAAAATAGCCTGAAATATCTAACAGAGCCGCATCTTAATCCTAAAAAAAAGGGAGCTTGCGGCTCCCGTTGGAATTAAGAATAGCTGGAAGTATGAAAAAGATTTACTATTATTAAACGGAATTAGTGTTATTTTTACAATTACTCTGCTTACTAATCTTCAATTACCACCCGGGTAATAGATTTTTACCCGATATTACCCATGCCGGCATATTTATAAAACAACCCCAAAAATATTTACACAAGAATAAGTGTAAGATTGTCACTTTATGCAAAAATAGCGGTGTTGTAAGGTTTTTGGACAACTTAACAAAACTTTACCAGAGGGGTTGACAAAATAAAATTTATATTCTATAGTAAAAGTGTTAGATGAAGTGTTTAAAAAACACTTAATAACAAAAACCCGAAGGAGGGACCAAAATGTTAACAATCAGTTCAGTAAAATTAAATACAACAAGACCGATATCTTTCGGTGCAGATAATAATAACAACCCTATGACAGCAGGTCAGGCTATCCTTGCTTTACAAAATGATAGCGCAAAAGTCAATTTTGAAAAAGACTTTCAAAGAACATACAAAGCTGATGCGGTTCAATCCAACCCTGTAACCGCTCTGGCTTATAAATTCGGTAAGACTTTAGATATACTTAGAGGCGCTTCAAACAAAAGCGCTCAACCCCAAAAACATATCTCTTTCACTGCTTAACAAGAGATAAAATTCCTCGATTAGGTTATAATAATTCAAACTCCTAAATAATTCATTATACATTTTACCCCAATTTATCTTTTTACCGAAATCTTATTCTAATTAATACCCAGTTAAGTATATTAAATTTTTACAGATCAGATTATCCTTTTCTTTACAGGAAAGGATAATCTGTTTTATGAATTTACAAATAAAAGAATTGCGTCATAATACACAAGCAGCCCAGGATTATTTTACCAAAATCCTTGCATACACGCTCGGACCGGTAGAATTACAAAGAATGCTTGATGAAAATAAAGTAAACCTTCTGGATGTCAGAAGAAAAGAAGATTACGATATCGGACATATTAAAGGTGCTATATCAATTCCTGAGGAGTTTTTAGATACTAGCTTGGATCGACTTTCAAAAGACAAAATCACAGTTGTTTACTGTTATAATCAGCAGTGTCATCTGGGGGCTAAGGCATGTCTTATACTTGCCGAATACGGGTACCCTGTCATGCTGCTTGAAGGCGGTTTTAAAACCTGGGCACAGGAGTTTAATTTTGAAGTAATCAATTAATCAAAATTCGGTTGTCATAGTTTTTTTCGGAAAGCCTGTAAGCTTTCCGTTTTTTTTATATAGAGGTTAATTTTTCTTTCGCAGTATAATTTCATAATTAAGTATTTCAGCTATTTCAGATAACTCAGACACGCGCAGGGTTTTGTTCTTGATTTTGTTATACAGATTTCTGACACTGTCTTGCTTGTCAAATACAGCATTAACCATGTATTTTAAACCGGTCATATTCAAACCTTCTTTTGAGGCAAGATATTTTATTTGAGAACAGAGATTTTCTGTATCCAGTTTGTATTCATTTTCATCCATAACTGTATTATTCCATATGGCTGCCGGCATGTCAATATTCGGTATAAATTAGCTATTGCGGTAATTTATACCTTATTCACTACTTGTCAAATAATTGATTTTATAGTATATATACACTGTGCTTACTAAGCGGAGCAGCTAATGGACAACAACGAAAATTTTGATTTAAAATCTCTGGCTAACGACTGCGGTTTGTTCAGTGAATTACCGGCAGATGAAGTTGTCCGAAAAATTGCCGATCTGGATAATTCTTATCAGAGCGGGGACTTGGTTACGATTTACAATTATTTTCTTTCTGTATCGACCAATCCGGATGTTTTGATGCATGTGATAAGACTTGCGGATCGTTTCAGGGATAAAACAACATTATCACCGCTTTTGGATTTATTGCTGATGAAAAATAACGGGGAGTTAAAAGAAAAATTTATAAACACCCGTGTTATGTGCGCAAAAGCCATTGCGAATTACAAAGACACCTCTACTGTTACACCGCTTTTGTACTGCTTGAATAACAAAGACGAAAATTATAAAGTGCGGCTTGCATGCGCTGATGCACTCGGTAAAATCGGGGATAGATATGCTGTTGCGCCGCTTATTGACGTTGTGAACGATGAAAATGAAAAATCAGTTTATCTAAAAGAATCAGCAGCATCAGCACTAGGCATGCTCGGAGATTTGAGAGCAATTGATCCACTGGTAAGCATTTTGGAAGCAAATAAAGGTATTTGGAATAAATTTACTTTCTTAAAAGAGCGAGTTATTGAAGCATTAGGTAAAATGCGCATAAGCAATAATGACAGAGTTTTCAATGCATTGAAAGAAGCTTTGATTGATGAATCACCGCAAATCAGGATTAATGCAATTGAGGCGCTTATGGAAAGTGATCATGAACTGGCTTATGATGTGATAAAACGCTGTCTTACGGAAGATGATGATTTTGAAGTTCAAAAAAATGCGCTCATTGCATTATACAATCTTGGCGGGCGCGAAATTTTGGATGAAGTAATCAGTCTTCCGATATATTCTCAAGACTTAAAAGATGAGGCGCAGGGGCTGATTGATGAATATGAAGATGAAACCGTAGAAATTTACAGGGATGACAGGAATAATCAACAATGAAATCAATAATACTGCTTTCAGGCGGACTGGATTCACTGGTTAGTTTGGGACTCGGAATTGAAAAATATAATATAAAACTTGCTCTGACTTTTGACTACGGACAAAAATCCGCCGCAGGCGAAATCCAGGCTGCTAAACAAATTTGCCGTTATTACAAAATTAAACACAAGGTTATAAAACTTAACTGGCTAAAAAAGATTACTCACACATCACTTGTGTCTGATGAACATATACCAACCGGTAAGGCACTTGAGGATCCGGAAAATTCTGCAAAAGCCGTCTGGGTGCCAAATCGTAACGGTCTTTTTTTGAATATAGCGGCTTCATTTGCAGATGCCGAAGATTATGATTACATACTCATCGGCGCAAATAAAGAAGAGGGCAGAACGTTTCCGGATAATACTCAGGAATTTATCGACAGTCTTAATGTGGAATTTAAGTTTTCAACCCGCAAAAATCCACAGGTAATAGCCCCCTTGATTAATTGTGAAAAAAATGATATTGTAAAACTTGCAATAGATAATTCTATGCCGCTTGAATACGTCAGGAGCTGTTATAGAAACAGTGACAAAAACTGTGGTTTATGCGAATCCTGTATACGCTTAAAAAAAGCTCTTATCGCAAATGATAACGAATATTACTTGAATAAATTGTTTTAAAAGGGATATAATTACAAATATGATGAAAACACTTTTTATAGATAAAGAAATTAAATATGAAGGCTGGCAGCTTTCACCGCACTGGATTTATAAAAATTTTAAAATACAAGGTGACTCAACAGTGGCATTTATCGGAGAGTGCAACGTAAAACTTACTGAAATGGTTGATATAGAAGATGTCATCAATAACGAACCGATTTACAGCAGATCTATGTTGAGTTTTATATCCGAACAGTTTAATACAGGGCTTGTTGAAGGTGTTTTCAGACAACGTTTGTTAATCTGCATAATAAAAGAGGCGCTTGAAAAACGCGGGATAACAGTCAGCCGCAGCGGCGATGATCTTTTTGTTAATGGCAAAAAACTCACAGTATCAATAGCAACCAAGTCACTTACATCAATACTGATACATACCGGAATAAATATTGATTCTGCCGGGGCACCAGTTAAAGCCTCAGGTCTTTCAAGTGACTTAGGAATAAATGATATAAAAGAATTTGCAGAGGAAATTTTAACAAAATATTCCGAAGAATTAGAGGACATAGTGTTAGCAAGTACAAAAGTGAGAGGGGTTTAATATGAAAGAAGATGATTTATTTGAACAAGAACAACAGCCTAACCACATAAATTACAAAGATTACTCAAAAAAAGTTGCTAAAAATCCTAATGAAAGCGTGATTATGTTTATATCAGCATTTTTTGTCATGCTTTTGTTGTTTCTAGGTATAGCAAAACAGATATCACCGGATGTTGACGTTGCGATAGGCGGAGATGAAACCGAAAAAACAGAAGATACTTTTGACAGTGAAGATTATGCAAAATCTTCTATAGATGAACGCCTGAAGCTTATTCAAATGGAAGATGCCGGTATGAGTACCGGAAACGATTCCGAAATATTTGATGAAAGTTTAGAAGAAAGAGTTAAACTTCCTGATAAAGCAAAACATGAACAGGAAGAAGAAAACTATTTAGAAGCAACAATTCCAAATGATCCGCTGCCTACGGCAGAAGAACGCAAAGAAGCAGTTTCTCAAAATATAGTGGAACATCCTTCATCCCCAGAAGTCAAACCGGAACCTAAAGACTCAGCCCCAACCGCCCAGCCGGAACCTGTTAATGCAAAAGTTGTTGTAGGATATTACGCCACAGCAGAACAAGCCCAGGTTGCCAAAGGGATTTTAATGGACGCCGGATTGAACATTAACCCGTTTGTAAAACAGATAGGCGGCGCATATACAATACAAGTCGGGTCATTTTCTACACGGGAAAAAGCACAGACCGCTGCAAATGAATTGCTGCGTAATAATTTCCCGGCAAGAATTATCGTAGAACAATAATGCAAAGGACTTGAAATTTTTAGAGCTATAGTGTATAATGGAAATATGAAAAACCAATTATCGAGGAAGTATAGAATAACATGTAGGGTGTGTCGTTCTGACGCACCGGAAAATC
>CALUQJ010000071.1 GCA_944322865.1 Candidatus Gastranaerophilales bacterium | reverse complement strand
TCAAGTATTGAGAGAGCAAGCAGGTTTATTTATTTAAACAGAACCTGTTTCAACGGAATGTATCGGGTAAATTCACAGGGACAGTTTAATGTGCCGTTTGGGAACTACAAGAATCCCAGAATTGTTGATGCCGAAAACTTAATTAATTGTTCTAAATTATTGAAAAATACAGAAATTTGTTGTGCTGATTTTTCAGAAATTTTAAATAAAGTTCAAAAAGGCGATTTTGTTTACTTTGATCCGCCTTATGTACCACTAAATGAAACATCCAGTTTTACATCTTATACAAAAGACGGTTTTGACCTTGATATGCAGTTTAAGCTAAGAGATGTATGTGATGAACTGGATTCAATGGGTGTAATGTTTATGCTTTCTAACTCGGATACAAAACTTGTAAATGAATTGTATTCAAATTATGAAATAAAAAAAGTTTTTGCCTCTCGTGCGATAAATGCTAACGGTAACGGCAGAAGGAAAATAACTGAAGTTTTAGTGAGGAATTATGACTAGAAATTTTAAAGAATGGTTATCAACATTTCGTCCTTGTATTTCGGATTATTGTTATTATGTTGATTTTGATAAAGTACATAGAAATGTTGATAATATTAAAGTTGAACTTAATATTCTAAATACTCTTGTAGGTTCAAAGAATATTGAACAGGATTTTGAAGATATAGTTAAAAAATATCCAGAAACATTAAAATGTTTTCCTTTGCTTTTAGCAGTTCGCTCTAATGAAATTTCAGTTACAGATACAGACGGAGAATATATTTTTTCATTTAAAAAACAGAATTACAGTATAGAAGATTACAAAATGTTCATGCGTAAAACAAAACTGTTTGATCTTCTTGAAAATCATATTGTCAGCAACTTGGTCGATTATGCAACAGGTGTTGAAACCGGACTTGACAGTAACGGAAGAAAAAATCGCGGCGGTCACCTAATGGAAAACCTTGTTGAAGAATATATCAAAAAAGCCGGCTTTATTAAAAACAAAACTTATTTTAAAGAAATGTATATCCACGAAATTGAACAAAAGTGGAATGTAAATTTATCTGTAATTTCTAATCAGGGCAAAATGGAAAAACGTTTTGATTTTGTGATTAAAACAGACAATCAAATTTATGTAATCGAAACCAATTTCTATTCAAGTGGCGGTTCTAAATTAAATGAAACTGCTAGAAGTTATAAAACATTAGCACAAGAAGTTGCAACAATAGGTGGTGTAACGTTTATTTGGTTTACTGACGGCTATGGTTGGAATAGTGCAAGCAACAATCTTGAGGAAACTTTTGATGTTTTGGATACGGTATATAATATCCAAGATTTAGAAAATGGCATCTTATATAAAATGAATTCTAAATAAGAAAGGCAAAAATGGAAGGATATAAAGATTTAACTTTTTCTACATTTCAACTTTTTATAAATGAATGTTTGGCAGAATTGAAAAATTTTAATGTTAATGATAAATGGAATCAGAATTTTTCTGATGAAAATCAAATTATCCACAATGTAATATGCAAAATAATGAATGAGCGGTATTTTACTTTGTATGATAATTTTGGTTCTCCAAATCCCAGACCTAATCATATATTTGATATTCCAACTAAAACTAAAATTGTTAACCCAAGAAAAAATAGCCAAGCAGAATTGAAAAATCAATTATTTTGTTTATATGATACCAACACAAAAATTTTATATTTAAATAACTCACAAAAGAAATCTTTTATTTGCAAGTATTTGGATAATATATTGTCTCAAGAAATAATTATAAAAAATATATATAAAAATATCGATGAATTTGTTAACACTTTAAAATCTTTAGATGAAATAAAATTTACTGCCCATAGAGATATTTTTAGTTCACAAATTAATTCATTTAAAAATATAAAAGATTTGTTTGGTATAGATGAACCTGAAAGTTTTACTATTAGTGCTAAGTATAAACTATCAGTTCATGAAAATATCAAAAGAACAATTGAAAAATTTAAAAACGAACAAATTCAAGCTCCAAATTCTTGTTTAACATGTATAGGTAAAGATGATCATGGGATTGAACAAATATTTAATGAAAATACTTTTAGCAAAACGATATCAGTTATCCTTGCACAAAACGAGGAAAAATTACTGAATCCCAAATCTGTATTTGAAGAATTAATTAGGAAAATAGAAAGCAATGCATAAAATTGATAATATCCTTATAATAATAATTTTTATATTAACGTCATTATTATTCTATTTTTTAAAGTTGGATTATAATGATGTGTTTTATTCAAATGTAATTACATATTTATCCATTTCATTCGGTTTTATTATAACTAGTCTGTCAATATTATATAATTCAGAATATATCAAAAAACTATATAAAAATAAGGATTATGAATCAAATACATTAACTGTCTTACATCGATTAGGACGATACTATAAAATTAATATTTATTACTCTATATTTCTAATTTTGCACTTTATTATTTTAAACCAAATTACACAAAAATATGCATTCATTCAAAAGATGGAATTTATAAATTTACCACTATTATTTTGTAATACCTTTATAACGTTGGTTTTAATGAAATTTTTTATTAAACTTTTTGTCAATCCAAATTATAAATAATTTTTTAAGCATAATTTCAATTTTTATGTTTTCAAAAAAAATAACAGCTAATATTTATAAAATAAAATTTATACTTCATATCTATATCAAAAAAATTACGGTTCCAAGTTTAAAGGTTCTATACCAAATTTCTTAAATTACTTACTTACTTCATTACAAGCTGGATGCAAGTCACCAAGTCATTTGAGGTCAAATAAGATTTCCTTAAGAATAAAAGTGGCAAATGCCTTATATATAATTGAAATTGAATAAAATTACACTTCCAACCTTAAGAAAAAACTTCCGACTAAAATTTCAAATGTCCTTGCCAAAAATAATCAAACCATTCGTACAAATTCAAATATGTCCTAAACTTCCGCCACATAAGGGTTACAACCAAAAGTCGAGGGGGAGGACTTCAACGGACACTTCGTGGACTTTTCAAGTAATTTGGTTTGATTATTTTCGGACACTTCCGGCAGATTGAAACCTAAACACCAAGCCGCTTTACGGGGTAAAATCATTTTAACCGTACAGGATTGAAATGTCTGGTTTAATACAACAGTTAGGAAAGTATGCTCAAACAAATCTGACATTAAAATTTAATGAATTTTTATAGCAAACAAAAAACGGAGAGAGAGGGATTCGAACCCTCGGTGAAGTTACCCCCACACAACCTTTCCAAGATTGCACCTTAAGCCACTCGGACATCTCTCCTTTGATATAATTACAGGCATGCCTGTCTTTTATCTTATTGTAACCTAATATTATCCTGATGTAAATAGGTTTATTACTCTTATATATAACTATATGACGAATTTTTTTGCAAATTAATCAAAGTCTTTATTACAAAAATACATATAGTTTTATTACAAATTATCCACAAAACGCAGTCATGTGTAATAATATAATATATTATATTATATTATATAGGTATTATTCCTTATAGAAAATACACAAGGAGGAAACAATGAAAGACAAAACATTTTTGATGATTCCGGGTCCGACACCGGTGCCAGAAAGAGTACTTTTAGAAATTGCTAAACACCCGATTGGACACAGAAGCTCGGAATTTTCCTCCATATTAGAAGAAGTTTATGCAAATCTTAAATACGTTTTTCAAACCGAAAATGATGTATTTATGTTTACCTCAAGCGGCACAGGTGCTATGTGCGCCGCGCTTGAAAACCTTATTAATGAAGGCGATAAAGTGCTTGCGCTTGTTATCGGCAATTTTGGCAACCGCTGGGCAAAAATTGCTGAATCTCGCGGAGCTATAGTTGAAAAGATTGAGGTTGAGCCGGGTGAAGTTATCAACCCGGAAGTTTTGAAAAAAAGACTCGCTGATGATGTTAATAAAGAAATTAAAATCGTAACTCTGACTCATAGTGAAACGTCAACCGGTGCGGCTAATGACATTAAAACGCTATGTTCTATAATAAAAGAACACGGTGCTCTTTCCGTCGTTGACGGAGTTACAAGTGTATGTGCAATGCCTTGCAAACCGGATGAATGGGGAATTGATGTTCTTGTATCCGGTTCTCAGAAAGGATTTATGATACCGCCCGGACTGGCTTTTCTTGTTGCAAATGAAAAAGCCTGGAAAGTCTATGAAGATTGCAAACATCCGAGTTTTTACTTCGATTGGGCTGCGTACAGAAAATCTGTAAGTGCTAACTCAACACCTTTTACTCCTGCTGTTAACCTTATTGCAGGACTTAACGTTGCTTTGAAAATGATTAAAGAAGAAGGGATTGATAATATGAATGCACGTCATAAGCGGCATGCAATGGCTCTTCGTGCAGCACTTAAGGCAATTAATCTGAAACTTTTGGTTGAAGACGACAATAATGCAAGTTATGCAATTACATCAATTCTACCGCCGGACGGTATTTCTGTTCCTGATATAAGAAAAACTCTTCAAAAAGATTACGATATTGTTGTTGCAAACGGTCAAAACCAGCTTAAAGATAAAATATTCCGCATGGGCACTCTCGGTTTTGTCTGTGACAGGGATCTTATTGCCTCAGTCGGTGCATTGGAAGCAACTCTTCTTAAGCTGGGACATAAATTTGACCTCGGTGCAGGTGTAAAAACTCTTATTACAGAATTGAACAAATAAAGGAATTTATATAATGAAAGTTTTAATTACGGATAAAATAAATGAAACAGCCGGTAAGATTATTGGAAATACCGCTGATGTTGATTTTTTACCTACTATGTCTGAAGATGAATTAATAAAAGTAATTCCGCAATATGATGCGCTTATGGTAAGAAGCCAGACAAAAGTTACCGCAAAAATCATAGAAGCCGGCGCAAAGTTAAAAATTATCGGACGCGCAGGTGTTGGTGTTGATAACATTGATGTTGAAGCTGCAACACAAAAGGGAATTATAGTCGTTAATTCCCCAGACGGTAATACAATGGCGGCAGCTGAGCATACAATAGCTCTGATGCTTGCTATGGCACGTAACATTGCCCCTGCTGCTATCTCCACAAAGGAAGGCAAATGGGAACGTTCTAAATTCACCGGTTGTGAACTATACAAAAAAACTCTCGGGATAATCGGGCTTGGCAAAATCGGCTCTCATGTTGCACAAGTAGCACTTGCCTTAGGCATGAAGCTCGTTGTGTATGATCCTTATACCTCAAAAGAAGTTGTAGAAAAAATAGGGGCAGAATATGTTACTTCTCTTGACGATTTCTGGGGTAAATGTGATTTTATAACTGTCCATGTTCCTAAAACAAAAGAAACAGTTAATCTTATAAATAAAGATACAATCGCTAAAATGAAAAAAGGTGTTCGGCTTGTAAACTGCGCACGCGGCGGGATTATCAATGAAAAAGACCTGAAAGATGCTCTTGAATGCGGACAGGTTGCATCTGTAGCAATTGACGTTTATGAAAATGAACCCAATATTACCGATTGTCCTTTAATTCATTGCAGCGGCAATATTGTGCTTACGCCGCATCTTGGAGCTAGTACGCAGGAAGCACAGTTAAATGTTGCAATAGATGTTGCCGAACAAATAAAAGAAGTTTTATCAGGCGGCTCTGCTTCTTCTGCTGTCAATATTCCGTCACTACGTCCGGACAAACTGGAACCGGTTAAGGATTATATGCAAATCGCAGAAAATTCCGGCGAACTTGCAATGCAAATTTCTGACGGCGTAATTAAGTCAATAGAAATTACAGCACAAGGTGATCTTGCAGAACTAGATATACAACCGCTTGAAGTCGCTGTTCTTAAAGGCGTTCTTTCTGCAATGCTTGAAGGGGTTAATTATGTTAATGCCCCTGTTCTTGCAAAAAAACGCGGCATAGATTTGATATCTACACGTTCTAAAGTAAAATGCAATTTTGCAGGACTTTTAACTGTTAAACTTGTGACCGACAAAGATGAAACAGTTGTTGCAGGAGCGCTTGTCGCAAAAGACATTCCTCGTATTGTCAAGATTAACGACTACGAAACCAGTATCCGTCCGCAAAAGCATATGCTTTTAATTCCGCATAAAAACCAGCCGTCCATGATTGCAAAAGTTGCTAAGGTAATCGGCGAAAATAACATAAACATAGGTTCAATGAACGTTGTTCAGAAAAATGACAGGCATGAAACAGAATCTATTATGGTAATAAATATTGATACATCTGTGGATTCTGGGATACTTTCTGAAATTGAAAAAATAGACGGAGTTCATCACCCTAAATACGTTAACCTTACGGAGTAGCAATGAAACTGGCGGTTTTTGATTTTGATTCAACTCTTATGGATGGTGAAACGCTTGAATTTATAGCGCGTGAAGCAGGTATTGCAAAAAAAGTAAAAGAAATTACAGATAAAGCCATGCACGGAGAGCTTGACTTTTTTGAAAGCTTAAAAATGCGTGTTGCGTTACTAAAAGGACTTGAAGAGGAAGCTGTTAACAAAATTTGTATGCAGCTTCCTGTAATGCCCGGAGCGCCTGAAGTTATTCTTTCTCTTAAAAATCTTGGATATAAAGTTGTTTGTTTTTCTGGGGGCTTTAAAAACGCAACAGTTCCATTTATGAATAAATACGGGCTTGATGCTGAATTTTCAAACATTCTACACGCCAAAGATGGTGTGCTTACTGGGTTAGTCGGGGGCGAGATGATGTTTAATGACAGCAAGGGGTGTATGCTGCAAAAATTGCAGCAGCTTTTAGGTATATCCGAGGAAGACACTCTTGTTGTGGGTGACGGCGCAAACGACTTGAGTATGTTCAGGCATGCCGGCACTAAAGTTGCCTTTTGCGCAAAGCCCATATTAAGAGAGAATGCTGATATAATCATTGAACATAAGGATTTAAGACTGATTTTAGAAAGGATTTGATTTTTTATATACATATTTTTATTTTTGTGTTATTATAAAACTATGCCGAAGTGGTGGAATGGTAGACACGTACGTTTCAGGTGCGTATGGAGCAATCCGTAAGGGTTCAAGTCCCTTCTTCGGCAGTTTTTTCAGAATTAAAAATTAGACAATGCAAAATTTTTGCATTGTTTTATTTTTAATTACAAACTTAATGTCTTAACTGATATTTAAATTTTTTCTTGCCAAAATTTAAAAAATATGCTACAATTACGCAAATAAAGGAATTTTGTAATAGATTTCTTTAAAAATGTACAACCTAGGAGACAGAACAATGTACGAAGACGAAAAACTGGTATGTGAAGATTGCGGCAAAGAATTTGTTTTTTCTGCCGGAGAACAAGAGTTTTACGCTGAAAAAGGACTCGTAAACAAACCGAAAAGATGTGCTGAGTGCAGAAAATTGCGCAGACAAAAAAACAGAAAAAAAAGAAAAATGTATGATGCGGTTTGCTCTAAATGCGGCGCACAAACTCAGGTACCTTTTAAACCTATTCCGGGGAAAGAAGTCTATTGCAAAGATTGTTTCGCTAAAGAAAATGCTCAATAAACTTAATATCTCAGAATTAAAAAAGCCGGAACTTTTATGTTCCGGCTTTTTTATGCACCTATACAGCTGTTTAAATATTCTATCATATTTATTTTTTCTTCATAAAGATATTTGATAAAATTAAGGTATGCCGGATCGTGAGAGGTTATAACAAGATTTATTTCAAATCCGTCGGTACAAAAGGGTTCATAATCATATACAACATAACTGTTATATTTGCTTTTCCATTCCTTTTTTTCTACCCTGCTGTTATTTTCTTCAACTATGTCCTCTAACCAGGATACTATATTTTTATCAACGTTTTTAATTTCCATACGACTGTATTTACAATCTGTGTTACTAATCAACATGTTCAAATACTCCAAACATTACGCTATATCAAAATTGTAAATGTTTTTGCAATGTAAATAATCCCCTTTAGGTATAAGTCTATATAAGTATATTTGGTAATTTCTTATTTATAAAAATTAATACTTTGCATTGTTGATAATATTATGATATGATTTTGTTAGCCCTAAAATTGGAGAAATAATCATGAATTTATTAATGCAC
>CALUQJ010000070.1 GCA_944322865.1 Candidatus Gastranaerophilales bacterium | reverse complement strand
GCAAATTTCTCCAATAATCACTTTATTAATGCACTTAACGTCTTAGCGTCTTATAGTCTTAACGTCTTGTTAATAAGACAACTCACGCATTGCCTGTTATTGTAACTACTTGGCGCCTTAGTGTCTTTGAACTATTACCTAAACCTCTATAAACAATCTTTGACCGACTATATTCTGTTTCCCGTTATAGTATCCTGCAAAGTACCCGCCGCGTACAGGAGCATTCTTTGCATATGTATTGAGGCTGTGTCCGTTATAATTCATAAACGGATTATTACTGTATGGGGATGATGTTGTTACTCTCACCGGTACTGTTACCTGCGGACTTACCGGCGCAAAAACCTGATTTAATAACGAGATTAAACTTGCCATACTTTACCTCTCTACTTCATTTATATTTCTAATGATTATTCTTTATCTGTCATTATATTAACATAAGTCTTAAGAAAAAATTAACGTATCTTAATAAAAATCATCTATTTTATGTAGTATAATAAATTTATGTCAGAGAATATCAAGAAAAAAATCTTAATAGTCGGCAGTTCTGCAAAAGAACACGCGCTTGCAATTAAATTTTTAACATATGACAATGTTGAAACTGTCTATGTTGCGCCCGGCAATACTGCAATAAAAGAGATAGTTCAAGTCGTTGATATCAGGGAAGATAATGTTCAGGAGCTTTTGAAATTCGTTATTGATAATGATATTGATTTGACAATCGCAAGTTCTTCTCTTGCTATCAAAAATGACATCGCAGAAATTTTTCAGGCTAACGGGCAGTTAATTTTTGCTCCGGCGGCAGAAAGTGCAAAATTTGCTCTAAATAATGCTTTTTGCAAAAAATTTCTTTATAAACAGCATATTCCAACCCCGCGTTTCGGGGTTTTTGAAAAGCCGCAAATGGCATTTGAACATTTGGCATCCGCTAATTATCCCGTTGTTATTAAAACAGAAGAAAAAATTAACGGTCATGACAGGCAGGCATGTTCCACTTTTAATATAGCTAAGACATTTGTGGAAGATCTATTTGCGAGAGATGAAAAAAAAGTTATTATTGAAGAATACTTGTACGGTCATGAATTTACACTGTATGCTATAACTGACGGCTATCAAGCGCTGCCGGTTGCCGCGGTTGCGCAGTACAGATTTGCAGAAGAAGGCAACGGCGGATTTTTAACCGAAGGTGTAGGGGCTTTTGCGCCTGATTACAAACTTTCCGCTGCTCTTGTGCAGAATATTATGGATAATGTCATAAAAAATGTTTTGAATGCGCTTGAACGTCAGGGGCTTGCGTATCTTGGCATCATCGGGGTAAGCGGAATACTAAGACCGGACGGTAAATATTCTGTTCTTGAATTTAGTCCGTTTTTGGGTGACCATGACTGTGCATGTGTTTTAAACCTTATTGATGAGAATTTATACACACTTTTTGAAGCCTGTGCGGTAGGATCTTTTGCTGACGACTATGATCTAATTCATACTTCTAATATGACGGCTGTGTCCTGTGTTCTGTCGGCTCAAAGTTCTGATAAAATAATTAACGGACTTGAGCAGGTTGAAAATTCTGAAATAAATCACTTTGCTACAAGCAAAAATGAATATCTGGAATACCTTACACCTAAAGGTAAAACTTTAACTTTAACATCTGTCGCTAATACTCTTTCGCGCGCTAAAGCTAAACTTAGCGAAGATTTAGAAACTATAACATTTGACGGCAAAAAATTCCGCAAAGATATTTGCAATACAAAAATAGGTTAACTTAATTGTTGAAAAATTTTATAACATCGTTATATATATAAATATGATTAAGTTTAAAAATTACTATGAAATTTTAGGAGTTACACCGGACAGTTCAAATGCTGAGATTAAATCAGCATACAGACGGCTCGCGCGTAAATATCATCCTGATGTAAACCCCGCAACTGCCGATTTATTTAAAGATATCACAGAAGCTTATACAACTCTTATTAATCCCGAAAAACGCCGACAGTACAACATATTGAACGGATTTTTTGAGAATAGAAAAACAAATACTTCTTCTCAAAAAGCTGAACAGGAATACAAAGAAAAAACAACCTCTGAACCTAATAAAGATAAAAATATTAAATCTCAGTTTGAAAAGAAACAAAAACATTCAGAAAAAATTTTTGCAGATACAATAAATGATATCTTTAAAGAGTTTACCAAAAAAGAACAAAAGAAGCCTGAGCCGCAAAACGGCGCTGATATAACTGCTGATGTAACTGTAAATATTGCCGAGGCTTTGAAAGGTACAGAAAGAACTGTTAATGTGCTTCATACAAAACTTTGTCCGAAATGTCAGGGCAGAAAGTTCATCAACGGGTCAAAATGTTCAACCTGTGACGGCAAAGGCGAAGTTAGCGAACACCGAAAAATTACCGTAAAAATTCCTGCTAAAATTAAAAACGGCTCTAAACTCCGTATAAAAGGCGAGGGGAACCCGGGCAAATACGGAGGCAAGAACGGTGATTTATATTTGAATGTTAAAATTCAAGGTAATTCAAAAATCAAATACGACGGACTTAACGTATATTATGAAGTACCGATAACACCTTTTGAGGCTGTACTTGGCGGTGAAATTCTTATAAATACACTCGAAGGCAACATAAAACTTAAAATACCAGCACGCACAAATTCCGGACAAAAATTCAGACTTTCAGGTCAAGGGGTTAAGCAAAAAAATAAATCAGGCGATATAATTGTCGCTGTGCATATTGAAATTCCTCAGTCTTTGTCAGATGATGAAATAAAGCTTTATGAAAAATTGCAAAAAGCTTCATCACACAATATAAGAGAGAATTTGTTAAATGACTGATGAGTGCAAAGTTAAAATAAAAGAAATATTTACCTCTGTTCAGGGGGAAGGTCCTTATGTCGGGTACAAACAACTTTTTATACGTTTTTGTAACTGTAATCTGAAATGCAATTATTGCGATACGGATTTTAAGGATGATAATTATGAAGAATTTGATACAGAGCGCCTCTTAGAGAGGATTAACCGGTATTCTAACTATCATTCAATTTCACTGACCGGCGGTGAACCTTTATTGTCAGTAGATTTTTTAAAAACTTTTTTACCACGTACCGGTAAAAAGATTTACCTTGAAACCAATGCGACTTTAGCAGATAAATTTCGTGAGGTTAAGCCTTTTATTGATATTGTTTCTGCTGACATTAAATTGGAAAGTGCTACAGGAATAAAGGATTCTTACAAATTCCACGATAAATTTTTTGCAAACTGCAAGGGCGTAGAAACTTTTGCAAAGATTGTTTTTAACAAAAATATAAAAGATGAGGAGATAGAAATTTGCTGCGATCTTGGCAGCAGGCATGGGGTTGAATTAATTTTGCAGCCGGAAATGCAGAATGATTTAATGATTGTAACTCCTGAATTTGCAGAAGAAATACTTGATAAATTTTTACAACATTACAGTAATGTCAGACTGATACCTCAGGTTCATAAGTTTTTGAATTTGAAGTAACGGTTAAAACAGTGAAAGTTAACTGAATATCTAACTTTGTTAAGAAATTATAATTTGCCAAAAGACCCTTTTTTATGTACAATATTAACAAAGAAAGAGGAAGTTATGGCAGTAAGAAAAGTTTTAAAGTATGGAGAAAAAACACTGAGAGAGCCGTCCAAAGAGGTTCACAAAGTATCAAGAAAGATACACGATCTTGTGCAGGATTTGTTGGATACAATGTATGCCCAGAATGGCGTAGGGCTTGCAGCTCCACAAATAGGTGTTAATTACAGGGTCTTTGTTATTGATGTATCTACAGGCAGTGAGCCGCTAAATCCGCTTGTATTTATTAACCCTAAAATTATCAAAAAATCCGGCGCTGTTATCTCTCAGGAGGGGTGTCTGAGTTTTCCGGAAGCATTTACTGATGTTAAACGCTACAAAAATGTTACGGTAAAAGCGATAGATACCAAAGGCAAACCATTTGTTATGGAGGCGTCTGACGGATCTCTTCTTGCACGTGCAATACAGCATGAGAACGATCATCTTGACGGTATTTTATTTATTGATCACTGCGCAAACCGTTTTGATGCAGACAAAATCCTTGCTGAACATAATTTACCACCGATTGATCCGGACAAATTGATAGATGATGAAGTTTTGGAAAGTGAACTCAAAAATGATTAAGGTAATTTTTTTCGGCACTCCTGCAATTGCACTCAAATCGCTGGAATATCTCTATAATTCTGATAATATAGAAGTTTGTGCTGTTGTCACACAGCCGGATAAACCTGCCGGTCGCGGACACAAATTGACAATGTCACCGATTAAACAATTTGCACTGGAACACAATTTACCTGTTTTTCAGCCAAAATCAATACGCAAAGAACCGGAAATACAAGAAGCAATAAAGGCATTTTCGCCGGACTTTTTTGTTACCTTTGCATTCGGACAAATTTTATCACAGGAAGTTCTGGATATTCCAAAATATGAAACAATAAATCTTCATGCATCACTTTTGCCAAAATACAGAGGTGCAAACCCTATTCAGCGAGCTATTATTAACGGTGACAAACAAACCGGAATATGTACAATGATTACCGAACTCGGACTTGATTGCGGAGATGTATGTCTAAAAGAAATTATAGACATACCCGAAGATATGACCTGTGTTGATTTATTTAATGTAATTAGCGAAAAATCACCTGAACTGATTGAAAAAACTTTAACAGGACTTGTTAACAACACACTTGTTCCAACCCCGCAAGGAGAGGAGGGTGTTTGTATGGCTAATAAATTGACAAAAGAAGAAACTCAGATTGACTGGACAAAATCTGCTGCGGAAATTCATAATCTAGTCCGCGGAATTTACAAATTTCCTTCTGCATATTTTGTTTATGAAGGTAAAATCATAAAAGTAATGGAAACCCGCGTAGCTGAAGGAACCGGAAAAGCAGGTGAATTTATTAGTGCTGATAAAAACGGTATAAAAATCGCCTGTGGAAAAGATTGTATTCTTTTAGTCAAAGTTAAGCCCGAAGGTAAAGGCGAAATGTTCGCGCGTGACTGGTATAACGGATTGAAAAATCATATAAAATAAATGATTACCGTATTTTTTCCATTATAGCCTCAGCCGCTGCAAAACCTGTTGACCAGCAGTTTTGCAGGTTAAAACCACCGCAAAATCCGTCAATATCAAGTACTTCCCCGCAAAAATAAACATTATTGACTAATTTTGATTCCATTGTCTTCGCATTAACCTCATCAAGACACACACCACCGCAGGTAACAACTTCCCCGCCTGATGCTGTATCAACTATAGTTAACTTATAATTGTCTAGTAACTCCAAAATTCTGTCACGCTGCTTTCCGTTTATTGAATGTGATTTTGTGTCAGCTGGAATATTAAGCTCTTTTAACAGGTGTTCGGCAAAAGATTTCGGTACAAGTTCAGCAAGTAGATTCTTAACAGATTTGTGCGGATTTTGGTTAAGCATTGACTGCAAATCAATTTTTCCGCAAAAATCAAGAGAAATTGTGTACGGAAATTTTTTCCGAGCATTAAGAGAAGATATTCTGTAAACATAAGGACCAGAAATTCCGTTATGCGTGAAAAGTAAATCTTCACCATTGATTTTCACAGAAACTCCGGCTAAGTCTGATAAATTTTCCTTAGTTTTGAGCCCTACAAGTGCTTTGACAGGCGGAATTACTTTGTGTCCAAGATATTTACAAATATTATAAGAAGCATGTCCGCCTGTTGCAATAACTGCAAAATCATAATTATAACTTGCGCACTCTGTTACTATAGTTAAATTCTCTCCTTGATTAATTCTAAGAACTTTTTCAGATTTAACAGAAACATTGTTGAGCGCCTTTATAAATTTTTCTCTTACATCAGCAGAAGAATTTGAAACCGGAAAAATCCGCATATCATCCTGAATATATGTATCAACATCTATATTATGAAAAAAGTCCAGAGTATCCGATGTTGAAAATTTTGAAAAAACAGAATACAAAAATTTTTCTCCGCGCGGATAGTTTGCCGCAAGTTCTCTGAAATCAAATTCCGCATGTGCAAGATTACAGCGTCCGCCGCCTGTTGGCAGAAGTGTTTTTAGAATTTTTGAGCATTCAAATATTGTAACGTCAGCCTGTTTTTGTAAAAAGTATGCACAAATACACCCAGCCGGACCGCCGCCAATAATTCCTATCTTAAAATTCGACCCGTGTGCCATATAAAAATACCATTTCCGGATTTTCTAAATCATTATGCAGCTCGGATATTGTTTTGTGCAATACAGGATGCACATAATCAGGTATCAATTCAAGAAGCGGAACAAGAGTGAAGGCACGCAAATGTACAAATTTGTGAGGAATAGTAAGGCTTTCTTCATTTATTATTTCGTTATTATAGAATAATATATCAATATCAATATTCCTGTCTTGATATTCGTTCCCTTCTCTTGGTGTTTTTCCCAATTGTCTTTCAATACGCTGGCATTCAGCAAGCAGGGCTTGCGGTGAAAGTTTTGTTTTAATTTCAACAACCGCATTAACAAACCAGGTTTCTGTTGACATTCCCCACGGTTCGGTTTCGTAAAAAGCGGATGTCCTGATTATCGTAATCCCTTCAACTGCACCAAGCAAAACTGTCGCCTGCTGCACATATCCGATACGATCGCCTTTATTTGAACCCAAACTTAAGTAAACTATTGCCATAACTTAATTTTATAAATTTTTCAACATATTGTCAACCAAAGATAATAAAATCAAAGTATTTTATAAAAATATATTAACATATCTGCCATTATAATAATTATCATGTATAATAAAATTATGCATATATACGGATTAATAACAACAGTTCTATTTATTCTGCTTTTGCCGTTTATTTATATAATAAGAGCTATAAACGGGAAATTTTTGTACGGGTGGAAAAGTAAATTAGGATTTTTTACCAATCCTGCTCTGGGTAATCAAGTAATAATGTATCACGGTGTTTCCGTCGGTGAAGTTATTGCACTGGAAAACTTAATAAAAAAGACAAAAGAAACATTTCCTGATTACAAAATTGTTGTTACAACAGGAACTAAAACAGGTCAGGAAATTGCTCAAAAAAAATATGCACAAATTGCCGACTTTATAACTTATTTTCCGTTTGATATTCCGTTTTGCGTAAATCGTTTTTTAGATAAAATTAATCCGACAGTCGTACTAATTGCAGAAACAGAATTATGGCCTACATTTGCGTATCTCTGCAAAAAGAAAAATATACCGCTGTATATCATAAACGGCAGAATTTCTGACTCTACATATAATACATATAAATTTTTCAAATGCTTTTTTAAAAACATCCTCGGATTTTATTCAGGTATTTATACCCAGAGTGAATATGATAATCAAAAATTAATAAACATCGGAGCACCTTCTTTAAGTACCTGCGTAATGAAAAATTTAAAATTTGATGTAAAAAAATCTGCCGAAACAGTCAATATGGGAAAAGGGCGAATTATAATCGCAGGCAGCACTCATCAAGGTGAAGATGAAATAATTATTGATATATTCAAAGCTCTTAAAAAGGAATTTCCTGACATAAAATTGCTGCTCGTACCGCGTCACCTGAACAGAACATCCCACACCTGTGAATTAGCTCAAAAAACAGGACTTCAATATGGCTTGAGATCTAATAATGATAACTTTGATGAAAAAGATATAATTGTACTAGATACAATGGGTGAACTTGGTAAAATGTATCAAATCTGTACTTTTGCCTTTATCGGCGGAAGTTTTAACAACACCGGTGGTCATAACCCTCTGGAATCTGTAGTATACTCAAAACCTGTAATCTCAGGACCTTCGATACATAATTTCCGTGATATATATGGTATTTTGTCACGGACAAACGCCGGAAAAGTAGTTAAATCACCTGAAGAATTGAAAGAATACATGCAAAAACTTCTGAGTGACTCGGCCTTTTATGAACAGGCATGCAAAGATTGTAAAACCGTTTTTAACGACCAGCAAGGTGCCCTTGAATTTGTTATTGATAAGCTGAAACAGACTTTATAATAAATATTAATATAGTAGAAAACCGCATAAAAATGCGGTTTTCTACTATATTTGAATGATATTTGTAACGAAATATTACAAAAAATGAATAAAAAATTAAAGAAAAGAATAAAAAGAACCGATAAAA
>CALUQJ010000069.1 GCA_944322865.1 Candidatus Gastranaerophilales bacterium | reverse complement strand
TCCAAACGACACACCCTACTGATTATTCTATACTTCCTCGGTAATTGGTTTTTCATATTCCCATTATACACTATCGCCCCAAAAATTTCAACCCTTTTAAACAATCATGTTTACTTATTTTGCGTGCTAAGCCGCTTTTACAAAATCAGGGATTTTGTTTTTTACTTTTTGCATGACCAGATATTGTTCTTTTAATTTTGCTTTTTCTGCATCGGTTGCGACTTTTGCTTTGTCATTCATCTGGGTGTACAAGTCTTTTTCTATTTCATTGCCTTTTATATAGACATCCATGTCTTTACTTTTAGTGAAGGTATTTATTTTACTGTCATAAGCAATTTTAGGTGCTTTGTATACGGTATACAGTAAAGCCATGCCGGCTATAAATAGTCCGACAAGTCCGATGCTTGCCCCAAGCCCTGCAACAAAACGTTTATTTAAGGATGCGTTTTTAAAGTTTTTATCTGCAACTTTTTCGCCTGCGTTGAATAGGTGTTCTATTGCAAAATCACCGTCCAAAAGTTCCATAAGCATTTTCCCGCCAAATCCTAATCCTGCCAGGAATGTCCCCAATATCAATTGGGAACGTTCACCGCTTTTGGAAATAGGATTTTTAGAAGTATTGCTTGCCCCAGGCTTTGCAGCGGGTTGTTCCGCGGGTTTTGAGTTTGTAAAAATTACATTACTCTTATATATACTATTATTAATTCGTAAACTCATATAATTTTATACACCTTTAATAAGTAAACCTGAGCCGTTAGACGCCATCTGCATTGTTGCATAATGGTTAATTTTTTCCTCCAGCGGAACGTCTTCATTTTTAACTTCTTTATCAACTTCGGTTAAAAGATTTGATTTTAATTCTTTGTCACGGCTGTAGACATCCATTTCTTTTTCGCGAGTAAAAGCATTTACTTTTGTTTTATAGAGTTTTGCAGGTAAAGTCAGCGCCATAGTTGCAGCCATAACCGCCAGTCCTATAAATCCGGCTTTGGCATATCTGTGTTTAGCTGTTTCTTTGATAAAACATGTTGCTATACCGCCTGCTGTAGCGCCTAATACTGCTCCTGAACCGATTGAGCCCCAGATAGTAAGTCCTTTTTCCGTCTTGCGGTTAATCGGATTTTCATACTGCGGTTTTTCACCGTTGGATGTAAAGTTTCTTCTTGGTGAATAACTGTTAACTGCTTGAATATTCATATACACACTCCTTAATATTTAACCCACACTTATTATAAATCGGAATTGATAATTTTTTGCTACTTTAATAAGAAAAATTAACATAAATCCACAAATTGTAAAGTTTATTTGAAAAATAGAAATTTTATGATATTATAACCCTATAATCAGATATTAATACACTTTAGAAAAGGGGAAAGATATGATTTCAGTAAACGATTTAAAAACTGGTCTTACATTACAGTTGGATAACGGTTTGTGGTCTGTTGTAGAATTTTTACACGTAAAACCGGGTAAAGGCGCTGCATTTGTGAGAACAAAACTTAAAAACGTTGAAACCGGACAGGTAATTGAAAAAACATTCCGTGCCGGTGAAAAAGTTGCAAAAGCAATGTTAGACAGACGCGAAATGCAATATTTATATAAAGAAGGCAAAGAGTTTGTAATGATGGATATGGAATCTTACGAACAACTTCAATTAACAGAAGATCAGGTTGGTTCAGGCGTAAAATACCTTAAGGAAAACATGATTGTTCAGGTATTGATGCACGATACAAGAATTATCGGTGTTGATATTCCGGCACACGTTGAATTGGAAGTTGTAGATACTCCGCCGGCAGAAAAAGGTAACACGGCGCAAGGCGGTACTAAACCTGCAAAACTTGAAACCGGCGCTGTGGTTAATGTTCCGTTCTTCGTATCAAACGGTGATAAAATCAGAGTTGATACCAGAACTAATGAATACTTAGATCGTGTATAATTCTATATAAGGAAAGGCAAAACACATGAAATTTGATACAGATTATATAGAAAAGTTAGCAAAAATAATTGCTGATAATTCTTTGACTGAAATATCACTTGAAGATGGCGAACAAGCTATCACTATCAGAAAAGATTTACCGGAAGTAATTCAGGCTGTGGCACCTGCTGTTCAAGCCCCGGTGGCTGTGCAGGCTCAAGCTCCGGCTCCTGTTACGCAACAAGAACAAAAGCCTGCTGCTAAAAAAGGCACACCGATTACATCTCCTATGGTAGGTACTTTCTACAAATCACCTTCACCTGATGCTGCACCGTTTGTTGAGGTAGGTCAGACTATCAAGCAAGGTGATGTTGTTTGTATAGTAGAAGCGATGAAATTAATGAACGAGATTGAATCTGAAGTTTCCGGCAAAATAACCGAAATTTGTGTTGATGACGGTCAGCCGGTTGAATTTGGTCAAGTTCTTATGTATGTGGAATAAGTAAACTGTGAACAGTTAGCAGTGAACGGTTGTTAATAAGTAAATTAATATAACCGGTTACTTTTGTATTCACACAGCTGAAAATCAAGGGAAAAGATTAT
Organism: Candidatus Gastranaerophilales bacterium; assembly: GCA_944322865.1. Classification (GTDB taxonomy): domain Bacteria; phylum Cyanobacteriota; class Vampirovibrionia; order Gastranaerophilales; family Gastranaerophilaceae; genus CALUVH01. Next base: position 5,712 of record CALUQJ010000069.1, on the reverse strand, counting down.
GTTTAGAAAAGTATTGATAGCAAACCGCGGCGAAATTGCGGTAAGGATAATAAGAGCTTGCAGAGAAATAGGTATTCCGACTGTAGCGATTTATTCGCAGGCGGATGCAAATTCCTTGCATGTAAGACTCGCGACAGAAGCTTATTGCATTGGTCCTGCCGCAAGTTCACAGAGCTATTTGAGTATTCCGGCAATAATTTCAGCAGCACTTGTATCAGGCGCTGACGCAATTCACCCGGGATATGGATTTATGTCTGAAAGAGCGGATTTTGCTGAGATTTGTGCTAAGCATCATATTAAATTCATTGGTCCGACAGCAGATTCAATGCGTAAAATGGGTGACAAGGCAACCGCTAGACAAACAATGATTGAAAATAATGTGCCTGTTACTCCGGGAACAGGTATCTTGAAAACTCCGCAAGAAGTTAAAGAGTTTGCAAAAAAAGCAGGATACCCGATAATTCTTAAAGCAACAGCCGGCGGCGGAGGTAAAGGTATGAGAATTTGCCGCAGTGATGAGGATGTAGAAACAAATATGAATCTTTGTCAGGCAGAGGCACAAAACTTCTTTGGAAATCCTGATGTTTACGCTGAAAAATATCTGGAAAACCCTAGACATATTGAAGTTCAAATACTCGGTGATCAATATGGTAATGTTGTTCACTTAGGCGAAAGAGATTGCTCTATCCAACGCCGCCACCAAAAACTTATTGAAGAAGCGCCTTCTCCGGCAATTGATGAAAAAACACGTCAGGAAATGGGCGCGGCAGCCGTACGTGCAGCTAAGGCTATTAAATATGAAGGAGCAGGCACTTGCGAATTTTTACTTGACCATGACGGTAAATGGTATTTTATGGAAATGAATACCCGTATTCAGGTTGAACATTGTGTAACCGAAATGATATCTAATGTTGACCTTGTACGTGAACAAATTATGGTTGCTGCCGGTGAAAAATTAGACTTTACGCAGGATGATATAGTTTTAAGAGGACACGCTATAGAGTGCCGTATTAATGCAGAAAATCCGGAAAAAGATTTTATGCCTAATCCGGGGCAAATCACCGGTTATGTAACGCCGGGCGGTTTCGGAGTCAGAGTAGATTCTCATGTTTATCAGGATTATTCTATCCCGCCTTATTATGATTCTATGATAGGTAAATTAATCTGTTGGGGCAGAAACCGTAACGAAGCAAGACGCAGAATGTATCGTGCTTTAAAAGAATATGTTATAACAGGTATTGAAACTACTTTACCGTTCCATCAGGATATTATCGAAGATCCTGTATTCGTTAGCGGGAACTTCAATACAGGCTTTATTGAAGACTACTATGAAAGAACAGGTAAACATCACAAAAAATAAATTTAAGACCGGATATCATATCCGGTCTTTTTAACAGAAAAATGATTACATTTTTAGCAATTTTAATAAGAATATTTTCAAACTCTCTGGCAAATGTATTCCAAAAACAGTTGACACAGTCAGGTGTAAAACCGTTTGTTATAAATTTTGTGACATACTTAGGACTTTCTGTAATCAGTTTGCCTTTTGTAACCGGGATTACTGTTGATTTGAGTGCATTAAATAGCGCTGTCTTTGGCGGATTGTGCGGTGCGCTTGGAAATAATTACTTAATCAAAGCATTGGAAAAAGGTGAATTATCTGTACTTGGACCGATTAACGCATATAAATCTGTTGTTGCAATGATTATCGGTATATTTTTGCTTGGGGAATTGCCTTCGTTAATCGGCTTGTTTGCTGTCGTGCTCATAATATGGGGTAGTTATTATATCTTTGATACAACAGAAGATGGTTTTTCGTTATCGCTTTTAAATAGATCGGCAATTCGCTGGCGGCTTTATGCACTTGTGCTTACGGCAGTGGAGGCTGTTTTTATAAAAGATGTTATTCTACATTCAAATGTGCAGACTGCATTTTGCTTCTGGTGCTGGTTCGGCACACTTTTTAGTTTTGCTAATGTTGTAAAACATCGCGAAAGATTACCGAAATTTAAACTAAGAGAAAATATAAAACTGGCGGCAGTAATTACTTGCGTTGGTATTATGCAGTACAGTACGAATTTTGTTTTTGAAAGAATAAACGTAAGTTATGCGCTGGCATTGTTTCAACTATCGGCTATATTAAGTGTAATTTTGGGCTGGAAATTTTTTGAAGAGCGGAATATAGTCAAAAAACTTACCGGTACATTAATTATGGTATTTGGGGCTGTTTTATTAATTCTGTTGAAATAATTCTTCACAAATGTTGCAAAATACTAAAACACATGCTATAATTGTAGTAGAAAGTGTGTGTAGGTGTAATTATGATGAGAACAGATATTTTTAACAGGTTTAGTAATCCTTTCCAAATGCGTGATCAGCAAAAAGAACAACAGCATGCACAAAAACAGGCACTTATACGGAAAAATTACGCTGAAATATACGCACACGAAAAAGCACACCAGAATGCAGGCGGAGCACTTGCCGGTCCTATTGTGATTGAAAAAAACGAAGAAGGAATACCTGTTGGCGGACATGTTAATATAAAAATGCCGTCACTTAATCCAGCAAATCCGCAAAAGGCAATAGATGATGCCTCAACAGTAATCAGAGCTGCAATGGCGCCGTCTGATCCTTCAAGTCAGGATTACGCAGTTGCGAATCAAGCACAAAATATCAAAATGCAGGCACAGGCAATGAAAAAAGAAGGTCAGGGAAGTAAACTGGATATTCAGGCATAGTTTTTTATATTAGCGCAGCTTTTTCGAATTTCAGCCGCTAAATTCTTAGATGTAAAACTTTTGTAAGGAATTTCTGTTTTATATTTTTCAATGCTATAATATTTTTATAGACTATAATTTAAGGGAGAAATATAAAACATGTGTGGAATAGTTGGTTATGTTGGCAGTCAGCCTGTTGTAGATATCTTATTAGACGGGTTAAAGCAGCTTGAATACAGAGGGTATGATTCTTCAGGTATAGCAATTTCTGACGGTGCTGATATAAAAATCTATAAAGCTGAAGGAAAACTACAAAACCTTGAAAATGTTTTAAAAGAGCATAAAAGTGAACTCCAAACAGCAAATACCGGTATCGGACACATCAGGTGGGCAACCCATGGTGCCGCAACTCTTTTGAATGCGCATCCTCACACCTGTAATTGTGGGAAATTGGCACTTGTTCACAACGGTATTATAGAAAATTTCAAAGAACTGAAAGCCGTATTGGAAAAAGAAGGATGCGTATTCCGTTCACAAACTGATACAGAAGTCGTCGCGCACCTTATAGCGTCAATATATGGCAGAGTAAAGGATTTAACCGAAGCCGTAAGACTTGCAACTCAAAAACTTGACGGGGCTTATGCGCTTTGTGTAATGCACAAAGATTATCCTAATACATTAGTTGTTACTAAAAGAAATGCTCCGCTGCTTGTAGGGCTAGGAGAAGGTGAATTATTTGCGGCATCCGATGTTCCGGCTATAATTAAACACACCAAACGCGCGGTATATCTTTCTGACAACCAGATAGCAACACTTAAACCGGATTCTCTCAATATTATTGATACAAACGCGCAAAAAGTAGATTATAAAATCGAAGTTCTGCCTTGGGAACCTGTTGCATTGAGTAAAATGGGTTACAAACATTTTATGCTCAAAGAAATTCATGAACAGCCGGATGTAATAAGAAATATTCTTGTTGGTAAACTCCATACAACTGATGATCCGGTTGTACTTAACGAAGTTAAACTGACAAGAGAAACTCTGAAAAATTTAAACAGAATACAAATTATTGCCTGCGGCACCTCTCTTCATGCAGCAATGATTGGCAAATATATAATAGAAACATTCTGCGGCATAGCAGTCGATGTTGAACCGTCAAGCGAATACATTTATCGCAGAACCGTAACAGATGCACACACTCTTGTTATCGGGGTTTCTCAATCCGGAGAAACCGCTGATACTCTGACAGCAATAAAACAGGCGAAAGCTAAAGGATCTCATATCCTTATTATTACCAACCGTCCGGACAGCGCAATGGCACGTGAAGCCGACAGTCTGATTCCGGTAAGCGCCGGTATTGAAGTTTCTGTTGCCGCTACAAAATCTTATGTAGCTCAAGTAATATCTTTTTATCTGCTGGCTATTTATATGGCTGAAATTAAAAACACTCTGGATACATCAGTTTTAAAAACACTGAAAAACGAACTGATGATTATTCCGCAAAAAATAGAACAAATTCTTGCCCACAAAGAGTATATCCAGAAATGCGCAAGAGAATACGCTAACACAAAAGATTTTATCTATATAGCACGCGGAATAAATTATCCGACAGCACTTGAAGGCGCGCTGAAACTTAAAGAAATAAGCTACATAAACGCAACCGGCTATCCGGCAGGAGAATTAAAGCACGGTCCAATTGCCATGCTTGATGAAACTATGCCTGTACTTGCAATATTGATGCACGGATGTGTTTACGAAAAGATTCTTTCTAACAGCGAGGAAGCCAAAGCACGTAACGCAAGATTAATTGCACTTACTAATTCAACTGACAAAAAACTGGAAGATTTGTTTGACTATATAATTCATGTTCCGGAAGTGCATGAATATCTGTCACCTGTCATAGCAATAGTACCGCTGCAATTACTGGCTTACTATATTGCGGAATTTTTAGGTAAAGATGTAGACCAGCCGCGCAATCTCGCTAAATCAGTTACAGTAGAATAGAATTTTTGAAATATATAAAAATACCCGCCGGAATTATCAAACGGGTATTTTTTTAGTTAAAATAATAACTTATTTATCGCGACCATTGCTAAGTGCAAACGCACTAATACCAAGTTTATAACTATCTATACCAAAGCCGGCAATTTGCCCGATGCATACCGGCGCAATCAGGGATTTATGCCTAAATTCTTCTCTTGAATGGATATTGGTCATATGAACTTCCACAACTCTTGCATTGGCAGCAGTTATAGCATCACGTATGGCAACGCTTGTGTGAGTGTAAGCACCTGCATTCAAAATAACCCCTTCGTATCTGGTAATACTTGCCTGAATCTTTTCAACAATTTCACCCTCAATGTTACTGTGCCAGCAATCAAGTTCAATGTTAAGTTCTTTCGCAAAGTTTTTCAGTATATCTTCCATTTCGCCCAGACTCAAATTCCCGTATTTTTCAGGTTCCCGAATACCTAACATATTCATATTAACGCCGTTTATAACTAATAATCTCATGCCTTTACCTCCTACTCCATTATAATATAAAATCAAGTAATTGTAAATTTTTATTAAATTTTTGACTAAAAATGTAACAAAATTTGCATGCTTCGTTTATCATGCATGTACAACTATCCCCAAATCTCCTCCCAAGATTATTGTTCAAAGTCATGCTTTAACCAGCGTGGCTTTTTTTTGCTATAGACAGAAATGAATAATGCTGAAGTGCATTGGAATGATAGTCCTGGAAACATACTGGGACTGAACTTTATATATGAAAAGAGGACTTGAAAAATTTTGGAAGGTAGTGTATAATGGGAATATGAAAAACCAATTACCGAGGAAGTATAAAATAACCTGTAGGGTGGGCAAAGCGGAGTGTGCCCACCACAATGGCGTAAGAAATGTAGATCGGCTTTACCTGAATTGTCCCCCTAAAAACGTAATCGGTCAGTAGGCAAGTTTTCGAATATAATAAAAAAAAGGAGGAACGATGAGA
>CALUQJ010000068.1 GCA_944322865.1 Candidatus Gastranaerophilales bacterium | reverse complement strand
TCATCAGTTTGTCAATTGCGTCGATTAACAACTGTACTTTTTCATCATCATTCTTACCGCCTAAGCCAAGTTCATCAGCAATTTGAGCGTATTTAGATTTTGCATTAGGGAACTTGTATTGCGGGAAGATACATTGTTTTTTCGGACAATCAACTGCATTGTATTTGATTACCTGTCTGATTAACAATGCGTTAGCAACACCGTGAGGTATGTTGAACATAGCCCCGAGTTTGTGAGCCATTGAGTGACACAATCCTAAGAATGCGTTAGCAAATGCCATACCTGCAATTGTTGCTGCATAGTGCATTTTTTCTCTTGCGATAGGATCGTTTGCACCTTCTGTGTATGATCTTTCTAAGTATCTGAATACCAGTTTTGTAGCTTCCAGTGCATTAGAATTTGTGAAGTTTGTAGCCATAGCTGATACATAAGCTTCAATTGAGTGAACTAATGCGTCGATACCTGATGCAGCTGTCAAGCCTTTTGGCATACCGTCAACAAAGTTAGGATCGATGATTGCCATATTCGGAGTCAGAGCGTAATCTGCAATTGCATATTTTACGTGAGTTTCGTCATCAGTAATAATAGCAAACGGAGTTACTTCTGATCCGGTACCTGAAGTTGTCGGAATAGCAACCATTGTTGCCTTTTTACCCAATTCAGGAATACGGCAGATTCTCTTTCTGATATCCATAAATCTCATAGAGATATCTTCAAATACTGTATCAGGCTGTTCATACATTAACCACATGATTTTAGCAGCATCCATAGGTGAGCCGCCGCCGAGTGAGATAATTACATCCGGTTCATAAGGTCTGATAATATCCATTGCCTGATTAATTGTTGATAATGTAGGATCCGGTTTAACATCAAAGAAGATTTGATAATCAATACCTATTTCATCCAATACATTAGTAATATTGTAAACAGCGCCGGAATTGAACAGGAATCTGTCAGTTACAATAAAGGCACGTTTTTTACCTTGAAGTTCACGAAGAGCCAGATCAATAGCGCCTCTTTTAAAGTAAACTTTAGGCGGAACTTTAAACCAGAGCATATTTTCTCTCCTTTCTGCAACTGTTTTGTAGTTCAATAAGTTTTCAACGCCAATGTTGCCGGATATTGCGTTTTTACCCCAGGAGCCGCAGCCGAGTGAAAGTGACGGTTCCAATTTGAAGTTATATAAATCACCGATACCGCCCTGTGCAGAAGGTGAGTTAATCAACACACGGCAAGCAGGCATTTTTTCAGCGAACTTGTCAACTCTTTCCTGATGACGCGTATCTGTATAAAGGTCAGCTGAGTGACCGGCACCGCCTTTAGAAACGAGTTCATAAGTCATTTCTGTTGCTTCATCAAAATCTTTTGCCTTATACATTGTAAGGATTGGTGATAATTTTTCTCTTGAGAACGGATCTTCCCAATCTACAGAAGGTCTTTCTGCCAATAAGATTTTAGAAGTTTCAGGAATTTCAAAACCTGCAAGTTCTGCAATTTTCGCTGCTTTTTGACCAACGATAGCAGGGTGTGCAGTACCACGCTTAGGGTCTATGAACGGAAGTGCTATAAGTTTCTTTTCATCTGCTGCACTCAAAAGATATGCACCTCTATAGATAAATTCTTTTTTAACTTCTTCATAAACTTTATCAACAACGATAACTGATTGTTCTGATGCACAAATCATACCGTTATCAAAAGTTTTTGACATAAGGATTGAAGAAACAGCCATTTTAATATCAGCAGTTTCATCAATAACAGCGGCAGCGTTACCAGGTCCTACACCTAAAGCAGGGTTGCCTGATGAATATGCTGCTGTAACCATGCCTGGACCGCCTGTTGCAAGAATACAAGCTATGTCGCGGTGTTTCATTAATTGATTTGATAATTCAATTGACGGAACATCAATCCAGCCGATAATATCTTCCGGAGCTCCTGCTTTAACTGCTGCTTCCAAAACAACTTTTGCTGCTGCAATTGTACATTTTGTAGCTCTCGGGTGTGGTGAAAAGATTATACCGTTTCTTGTTTTTAATGCGATTAATGATTTGAAAATAGCGGTTGATGTTGGGTTAGTTGTAGGTACAATACCTGCAATAACACCGAGCGGATCTGCAACGATTTTAATACCGTTTGTTTTATCTTCTTTGATAATTCCACAGGTTTTTGCGTTTTTGTGTTTGTTGTAGATGTATTCGGAAGCAAAGTGGTTTTTAATAATTTTATCTTCCAATACACCCATACCTGTTTCTTCAACAGCCATTCTTGCAAGCGGAATACGAGCTTTGTCAGCCGCTGTAGCTGCTGCTTTGAAAATAGCATCTACTTGTTCCTGGGTAAATGTTGCAAAAATTTTCTGAGCTTTTTTAACTCTTTCAATTAACAATTCCAATTGTTCGGCAGTTTCAACTGTAGAAGTGGTGTTAAGCACTTTTTCCAATTTTTCTACTGTCTTTTTGCTTTTTGTTGTCATAAGTTTCTCCTTTTATAACTTACAAATTGTATAAAGTTGTTTTACAATTCTTATTCGTGATTTATTTCACAATTACATTTTAGAACAAAGACGTAAAAAAAGCAAGTGTATTTTTTACAATCTTTATAGAATTTTAATATGTTTTTATTTTCGTATATTCTCCTTTTAATTTTTTCTTTGAGCGAATTAAGAATTTGCTCTCAGACAAGTATCAATAAATATATCTATATCGCCATCCATAACAGCATCCACATTACCGACTTCACAGTTAGTGCGGTGATCTTTAACCATTTTATACGGATGAAAAACATAAGAGCGGATTTGTGAGCCAAAATTTATATCAGCATTTTCGCCTTTAATATCAGCGAGTTTTTTTTCGTGCTCGGCTTGTCGTATAGCAAGAAGTTTAGAGGCAAGCATCAGCATTGCGGTGTGTTTATTTTGTAATTGAGTTCTGTGAATCTGACATTTTACGACAATACCGGTGGGTTTGTGCAAGATTCTGACAGCGGTTTCAACTTTATTAACTTTTTGTCCGCCGGCGCCTCCTGAACGCATTGTTTCGACTTCCAAGTCATCAGCCGGAATTTCGATTGTTTTTTCGTAATCTTCAATAAGCGGAGCAACTTCAACAGAGGCAAAACTTGTCTGGCGTTTGCCGTTTGCATTAAAAGGCGATATTCTGACGAGTCTGTGGACGCCTTTTTCGGCTTTTGCATAACCGAAAGCAAATTTACCGGTAATTTGAATTGAGGCGGATTTTATACCAGCTTCTTCTCCGTCAAGCTTGTCGAGCAGTTCCACTTTCCAGCCGCGGCGTTCTGCCCAGCGCATGTACATTCTTAAAAGCATACTTGCCCAGTCCTGTGCATCAGTGCCTCCGGCACCAGAATTTATTGTCAAAATAGCATCAGCTTCATCATATTCTCCACTGAGCATTTTGCATATTTCAAACTTATCCAGTTCTTTTTCCATTGTAACAAGGTGCTGAACAGCTTCATTCAACAGATCTTCATCCTGAATATCCACTGCAACCCTCGCATCATCAAGCACAGACTGCCAGTTATTCTGGCGTTGAAGTGTTTCTTTGATATCTTTTATCTGCTGACCTAATCTGGAACTTTTTTCCTTATCAGACCACACATCAGGCGACTGCATCTGCTCTTCAAGCTGTATTAATTCCTGCTCAAGTTTTTCAGGGACACTCCTTTAGCTTTTCATATCTCTCAGTTAAGGTATTTATTTTTTGTTTGAGTTCTGTTACGTCCATAAAATTATTTTACCTTAAAACAAATATTCTTGCAAATTGAGATGTTATAATGCTTAATCAACGACTTTAACCCGTCCGTCATCATAAATATCTACAGGACCGGAAGTTTTCATATAATCAATGACGCACTTATTCAAATCAAAATCAAAAACTTTTTCTGCTTCATCTATTTTTTTAAGTACCGTCATATCGTCATTTCCTTGTGCATAATAATCATTTATTGCAGTTCGGTAGATTTTATCTTCACGCGGATTATTGATATCAATTTTGTTTTCTTTTCCGTTTTTGTCTATAAAATAAAGTTCTTTTAACTCGCCTGTGCTTCTGGACACTGTATATCGTAATCCGGACGGATGAAGTATTCCGGGTTTGTTGTTGGGATTAACAAAAGATTTACATGTTTGTTTTAGAGCTTCAACTATTTCTTTTTCTGTATAAGGAATTATGCAAAGATTGTTATGGAACGGAGAAATATCTTCAAGATAACGTGTATCAAGATTTCCCGGCTCAATATATCCGCGTACATTAGCAGCACTCAAAAGTGCGATATCAGTACCTAAATCTCTTTTTATACAGTCAACCAGAAATTGAGCATGCCCGCTCGGCTGAATTAAATCCTCTGTTAAAGGCGGCGGGGAAGTTCTTACATAACCTATAACCTGCGGCTTGCCAAAAAGTTTGTCAAAAACATATCTGACAGGCGCATTACGCTTAAAGCCGCGTGTCGGGGTTATATTATTTTGAGCTTTAACTATTCTGCCGTTTTCATCAAATTCCACATTCAATACCCCGAAATGTTTTCCGTCACGTCCTGCCTGAGTTATTACAACCGGTTCGCCGGATTTTGATGATAAGAGGTTTTCTCCTGATTTTACATCCTGAACAAGATTATGGGAATGTCCGCCGAGAATTATATCAATACCGTCAGTGTTTTGCGCAATTTTTTTGTCATAGCCATAGCCTGAATGTGACAATAAAATTATTTTATCTACGCCCTGTTTTTTTAATTTATCAGCCTCTGCCTGTACATCTTTTATCGTATCATCAATATTATCAACATCAAGTTCAGTAAATATATGCCCGTACTTTAATCTTGAAAACAAATCTGTCGGTGTTGTTGCAATAATACCATATTTATGACCGTTATGCTCTTCTATATAAGATTTTTCTACTTTTTTAGAAAAAGGATTGTCTGGTTTAATCTTTACATTAGCAGCCAAAAGTTTATATTTCATTTTCGGAATAAGGTACCCTATTTTATCGGGCATGTCGTATTCGTGATTTCCCATTGCAGACGCTGTTATTCCAATTATATTCTGAAATTCCATAGCAACATCATTGACTTTTTCAACTTCTCCAAGCATTATATCGCCGGATGAAAGCTTTAAAACATCAATATTACCATTATCCTTATGCTGTTTCACAAAACTGTCATAAGCACGTGATGCTGTAACAGTCCGCTCCATATTTATTGATTTGCCATGATAATCATTTATATAAAAAATACTTGTTCTTACATTATTTTTTTTGTTTGCCGAAAGTCCCGCGTTACTTGACGCTAAAAACTTGTCTATTAAGTTTGATGAACTTACCGGTGTTATCATCTCTCAGATTTCCCTTTAGTGAGAAAATCCGTGAATTATTTTTTTTGCTAAGTTCAAAAGCAAAACTTTACAAATATTAATCAAATACCATGGTTTGAACTTCCCAGTGTTTTGCCAGTTCTGATTTCAGTTCTTCTGCATTATTGATAACTTCAAGCAGGATAATACCTTTGTTTGAACAAGCGTTATCTTTTGAAGGATGCAGCCCCAGCCGCGTTCTTATATCACATCCGTAATCAGTTAAAATTCTTTGAAATTCCACTGATGCCTCAATACGATTTTCCAAACTTACTCCGATAATTGTTGTCATATTTCCTCCTGTTTATTTCATAAAATAACAATAAAATCATACATAAAAAAATAACACCCCTTTGTGGAGTATTATTTTTCTAATTCAGGATTATTTCCTTTCCTGCGGCGATTTATTCTTCTATATCGCCCATGGCTTGAAGCTGTTTTTTCTTCAAATTATGCATCACTGCATCGACTAATAACTCATAAGATTTCATTTTCTCTATATTTGGAAATTCTTCCTTGAGTTGTTCTCTGACCATCGCTTCCAGCCTTCTTTCGTCAGAACTTGATTTTAGTTCGTCAACTCCGCTTATCATGCTGATGTAATCCGCAGATGTTTTATCTTTTGTTTTGTCGGCAAACATCAACCAGCGCAAACGCGGGCTTATTGTTTTATTCAACTGTTTTACTATCTTTAGATTTTTCAATCTGTTTAGCATGAGATGACTCCTACTACTTTTTACCTGTTGGTACTATTTTAAAATATCCTGAAAAAATTTATTTACTCTTTTTGTATGATTTTTTACAAATCTTTATAAAAATCTTTACAGTTTGCTGAAATCAGTCAAATGTTCATAACGTTTTTTCAACACAGTTAACAGTGCAAGCCTGTTTTCTTTAACTTTTTCGTCTTTATCCATAACAAGAACATCTGCAAAGAATTTTTCAACCGCCGGATTGATAGAAATTATCAGTTCAAGATATGTTTTGTAATCAACATTTTCATCTAAAGTTTTTATTTTTTCAAACAGATTTTTTTCAGCGGCTTCGACAAACAAATTCGGGTTAACCGGATTGTTATTATCTTCTTTCAAAATACGAATAACTCTGTTTGCACTCTCTAACAAAGCTTCATTATCAAGAGTTGAAACAACTTTTACACGTTCCATATAATCTGTCAGATTAACAAGCGGATCAGATGATGCGGCACAACTTTCCAGAACATTTCTTTTATATTTGTCGCTCAGGAATATAATCAAACGCTGAATAATAAATTCTCTAATTTCTTCCGCACAATCTTTTTGAACAGGAAGAAGTGCGAGTGTTTTATTAATCAATTTTGTCAAATTAATTTTCAAATCATAATCAAGAATTGTTCTGATAATACCTAAAGCAGCACGGCGGACACCTAACGGATCGGATGAACCGGTAGGCTTTTTACCTTCCGCAAAAACAGCCGCAATTGTATCAATTTTATCAGCTATACCAACGATCTGTCCTTCAATGGTTTTCGCGGTTTCACTTTCAGCATTAAGCGGGAAGTAGTGTTCTTTTATCCCTTCGCAAACCTCTTTTGCTTCACCTGAAACCCTTGCATAGTCTGCGCCTATAAATCCCTGAAGTTCGGTAAATTCAAACACAAGGCTTGTTGTTAAATCAGCTTTTGCAAGCAGCGCGGTGCGTTCAATTGTTGAAGAAGTTTTTCCGAGTTCTGAGGCGATGTGCTGTGACAATTTTACAAGTCTTTGTGTTTTGTCATACATAGCCCCCATGCCTTTTTGGAAAGTAATGCCTCTCAAATCTTCTACATAATCAGCAAGCGGCTTTTTGGTATCTTCATTAAAGAAAAATACAGCGTCATCCAAACGAGCTTTGATTACGCGGACGTTACCTGCTTTAATGTTTGCAAATTCATCTCCGATATAGTTAGTCATTGTTATGAATTTGTTGATTAATTTACCGTCTTTGTAGAGGGCAAAATATCTCTGGTGAACAGCCATAACCGTAACGGTTACTTCTTCAGGAATATCAAGGTATTTAGGATCAAAATCGCAAACAGCCGGAACAGGATATTCTGTGATAAAAGTTACTTCTTCCAGCAAATCATCTGTATAATAAGGTACTGCGCCTAATTTGTCAGCTTCTTGTTTTGCCATATCAATGATACGCTGGCGGCGTTCAGCCTGATCAACGATAACACAGCAGTTGCGCATAATTTCAACGTAATCATCCGGATGTCCGATAATTACATTTTGTTGAGCAAATCTATGACCGCGGGAGATGTTTCCTGATTCTTTATCAATAATTTTTATTTTAACCTCATCTTTATCAAGCAGTGAAACAATCCAGCGTATAGGGCGGGAAAATTTTTCTTCATTATACCCCCAGCGCATAAAGTGGGAGCCTTGAAGTTTGAGGACAATTGCAGGAACATTTTCCTGTAAAAGTTCGACTATTGATTTGCCTTTAATAACAATTTTGGCATGCAAATAATCATCTTCAATATACAAATCCTCAGGGGTGAGATTATTTTTTTTGCAGAACCCTTCGCCCGCTTTTGTCAGATTGCCGTTTTCATCATAAGCGACTTTTTTAATAGGACCTTTAACAATTTTTATTTCGTCTTTACTTTGAGTTTCAAGACCGTCTACAATAACCGCAAGCCTGCGCGGGGTTGCGTAAACTTTAATGTCTTTATATGCGACTTTATTAGAGTTAAAAAAGTTTTCAAACCCTGTTTTTAACTGATTAATTGCACTTGGGATGAATTTATACGGTAATTCTTCTGTTCCTATTTCCAATAAATATTTGCTCATATTCTGCCTTTAATTTCTATCAACTGATTAAATTATACCGGCTAAAAGCGAGTTGTAAAGAGGGCACACGAATGCAGGCGTAACCTGCTCTTATATATTGGAACGAGATTTGTGTTGCCGCCTTTTGTACAAACTTAGAATGCAGTACAGACTTAAAAGTCGGCTAATAACGGTCATCGTAGCGCCGTCATCCCGCAACAGCACACGAAGTGTGCTCTTATACATTGGAACGATAT
>CALUQJ010000067.1 GCA_944322865.1 Candidatus Gastranaerophilales bacterium | reverse complement strand
TGCGTCAGAACGACACACCCTACTGATTATTCTATACTTCCTCGGTAATTTGTTTTTCATATTCCTATTATACACTACCTTCCTAAATTTTTCAAGACTTTTTACAGATGTTTTTATTTTGCGTTATAATATATAGAATGTAGAGTGGGCAAAACGCTATCGTGCTCACCGATAAGCAATAGTGCGTCGTTTGACGCACTGCTTTATTTTACCGGCAGATTTATAAGCGTGTTATACATATAAATGGCAACGTAGAATATCTACGTTGCCTCATATTAAAATATATTACCGCTCAATCTATTCATCTTGCTGCTGGTATTTAACCATATGTGATGTTATTGCGTACATTGCGGCTGAAACCTCTGCCGTTGTTGTAAACGGTCCGTACATCTTTATAAATCTCGCTGCATCAAATGTTGCCATATACTGTTGAATCAACGCACGGGATTCATCGGTAAGCTGAGTATTCGCCAGAATATTCGCTACATAATTTTTTGCTTTTTCTTCTATGCCGCTTTCGCCGTAGTCATCATCCTGTGATATTTCGATTGTATCTTTTTCGTCTTTTTCTCCGACTTTTGCTTCTTTTGCCTCTTCTTCTTGTGCTTTTTTGGTTTCTTTCTCGTCGTCGGTTTCTGTTACTTTTGCCGCTGATGTGTAAGCTCCTGATACATTGTTAATTTCCATGGTACCTTCCTTTCTTATATAAGTGTTCTTTTTTGTTTACGGATTTTTTATCTTTAAACTTTAGTTTTTATTAAGTTATTTTACCAACCCTTCTGTTTCGTTATACATAACCATATAAAAATCCGGACTCGTCAGATTTGGATTTTTTTTCATAAACTTTTTTACGTCAAATTTTTCAAGATATTTTTCCAGTTTTTTCACAACCTTTTCTTCATCCTGATTTTCCTGAATTAAATTATTTATATAATTCTTTACCATAAACTTTATTTCATCTTCTTCAAGAACAGGCATACCGCCAAGCCTTACTTCATCTTGTTCATCCTGTTCAAGATATTTTTTCTCCTGTTCTTTCTTTTCCTGCTGGTGTTGTTGTTTGTTTTTGTCAGACGAAGTTGACGACTCTATTGGTCTGTTAAAAGGATTATTTACTGAATTAAACATAGGATGCCTCACAAGTTTTGTGAATTGTTATAGCTTTATTAACGGCTTTTCTTTAAATAAACTTTAAAATCTACTGCAAACAGGGGATTACAACGACATATAATAATCTTTAAACAGTTTGCAATCCTCTTCTATATTAGGACTTTCGCAGACCAAAACTCCGCGCACATCAAAGTCTTTCAATGCTTTCAAAAGATCTTTGTAATTCATATCTGAGTCCAGCATATTAAGATGTTGTCTTTCGCCTTTTGCTGTATATTCAATACCTGCAAGATGACAGTGGAAATTCTCCAGTGCATAACTTCCCAATTCTTTTCCTATTTTTTCAAGAATATATGCAAATTCATCATAAGTATTATATTCTCCGGCTGAACGAGCATGAAGATGAGAAAAATCAACGCAAGGCAAAACCTGTTCAAACTCTTTTGATAGATTGACAATCTCATCCAAATCTCCCCACTGGGTTGACTTTCCGGTAGTTTCCGGTCTAATCCAGACATTAATATTCGCCTGTTCTAATACAGAAATTATTTTCTCTGTTTGCCGGAAAACCTGTTTATAAACGGTTTCTTTATCTATGCCAAGGTAATATGCAGCATGATAAGTTATACTGTATGCACCTGCATCATAGGCAGTTACCGCTGTATCCAAAACCCTTTTGATACTTGCTTCTACTTTATCTTCTTCTTTTGCGTTAAGATTTATATAAAAAGGACCGTGAGCAGTCAACAACAAATTATTTTCTTTAGATTTTTTTCTGACCAATCTTTTTGTTTCTTCATTCATCCTAACACCATGGACAAATTCCAGTTCCATACCGTCTAAATCAAGTTCATTCAAAAGATCTAAAGCAGCATTATACCCACCTTTGCCTGTAGAAAGAGGCATACCGGCTGTCAAAAAATTTAATCTCTCAAATTTATATAAGTTTTGCAAAGAATACTCCTGTTTCAAACTTTTACAGTTACCATAGTTTCAAGTATTTCAGCCGCATCAACAACAAGTTTTGAACAGTGTTCTTTTCTTGCCATACCTTCCAATCCGGCGGATAAAACGCGGCAGCAAGTTACTTTATTTCTTTTTTTAAATTCATCTATAAATTCTTTAGCTTTTTCTCTCGCGCAAACAGGATTATCAAATTTATTATCGCGTCCGTAGTGCAGCCCTAGAATTATTTGTGAACTTGCAACAGCGCCGCAAAGGCATCCGGAGGACATGCCGCCAGAAAATGATGTTGCGCAAGACAGCAAGCTTTCATCGCACAA
Source organism: Candidatus Gastranaerophilales bacterium (assembly GCA_944322865.1). Lineage (GTDB taxonomy): Bacteria > Cyanobacteriota > Vampirovibrionia > Gastranaerophilales > Gastranaerophilaceae > CALUVH01. The sequence goes on along the minus strand of CALUQJ010000067.1, from coordinate 6,266 downwards.
ACCTTCATCTATTGCTGATTTTATAATACTTTCAGCGCAAGAATAACCGCTTTTAAGATAATATTCTACTGCTTTTTCTTTCATAATAAAATCCTATCTAATCTGTACAGGCATTATCAAGCACACAAAATCTTCTTCACTGTTCGGTTTCAAAACAGTAGCAGAAAGACTTGTGTTCAAACCGAAGTTAACTTCGTCCGCTTCAATATTTTTCAAAGCTTCAAGAACGTATTTATAGTTAAAAGCAATAGTCAAATCTTCTGATTTATAATCTATATCGAGATTTTCTTCAGATTTACCGGAATCCGGAGTGTCAGCCGTGAGTTTCAGTGTGTTTTCACTAAATTCCATTTTTACAATACTTGTTTTGTCGTTTACCATAATAGATACACGATCGAGTGCTGAAATCAACTGTGCAACATTTATAACAGCTGTTTTCGGGCTTTCAGAAGGTATAAGCTGATTATATTTAGGGAACTGACCTTCCAGAAGTCTTGATACTGTTGTTGTTGTGGTGGTTTTTATTATAAGTTTTGTTTTTTCGGTATAAAGTTTAATTGTTTCATCATCCAGGAATGCGCTCATTTTAATAAATTCATTCAGGGTTTTAGACGGAATAATAAGCTGTGAGTTTTTATTTTCGTTATTTTCTATTTTTTCTCTCACGCGAGCAAGTCTGTTACCGTCAGTAGATGCAATTTCCAGAGTATCGCCTGTTATATCGCAAACAATACCGGAAAGCAGGTTGCTTGTTTCGTAGCTTGCAGCGGCAAAACCAGCTTGGCGAACAGCTTTCACAAAAGGTTTTAAAGCTATTTCAAAGCAATTTTCTTCATTTACCTGAATATTTGAAAATTCCGGCGGAAATTCATTTGCAGAAATTCCTATAATGTCAAATTTTGAATTTTGGCAGGTTATATTAACAGTTGTTTCTTCGTTGTTCATTTCAAAAGTAATCAATTTATCGCCGAGTTTAGAAACAATTTCATTAAGTGTTTTAGAAGGTAGAGTTATTTTTCCTTCTTCTTCAACCTGTGCATTAACGTATGCAATAACAGTCAGGTCTAAATCGGTTGCAACCAGCTTTATTGTTGCGTTGTCAATTGTTTCTATTAAGATGTTCAAAAGTACCGGCTGTAAAGCTTTCATGCTTGTAGCGCGTTCTACAATTTTAATCCCGTTATATAAATCTTCTTTTTTAACCAAAAATTTCATAATCCGCTCCTTTTTACTTACTGTATATAAAAAATTATAATACAAAATATAGAAAGGGGCATTTATAATAAAGAAATTGTAACCTTTTAAAACAAAATGTAAAATAATGGACAAGTTAAAGCAAAAAGGTATAATGATAAAAGAAAATTACAACCCATTTTTTCTACAGCTTCAAAACTATTATTTATTAAATATTAAAATAAATAATTTGTTTAAATAATAGTAGTAGTAAGCTCGAAAAATTTGTTGAAAAGTATGTGAAAGTATTATAATGACAGGTTTTAGGTTGTAGAAATTTTTGTAGAAAAATATTCTTAAATATGTAGAAAACAATTTAAAAAACATAATTTTAAAATAATATGTAGAAAACTCATGGGTTTTCTACAGTAATTAACAAAGTTTTCTACAATTAGCCGAACAGTTTTTTGCTGTGGTAAAAAATTATTATTGAAAATAAAGGATGCCGCAAAGATAATAAAAAATAGAGATTTTGCGTAAAAAATAAATAGTCTGAAACTATCTTCCTGCGTAGTTTTCGCCGATCGGCTGTCCGCAGATTTGTGTACACAGATCTGTGTACACAAGTTTGTGGACTTGCGGAGGCTTGAAGTATCTGTAATAATGTTAAGGTTAAGCATTTTTACAAGTTGAAGGAGATTTTTTATGAAAACAAGTTTAAAAACAAGAATAGCCGATTTACTAAATCAAAACAATACTTCTGAAATAGACAGTATTTGCGCAGAACTACATGAAGAACAGAGTAATTTGATAGCACATCTTGATAAGTTAACAGAATTCGGATTGCGAGAATATGTTTTTAAACGACATAGTCAAATAGATGCGTTAGGCAAATCACTTTACAGATTTAAACAGTTAAGTGAAAACGGATTAAGTAAAGAAGCGTATCAGGAAGCTCAGAATATAAGTCGTTTGCTGTCAGAATTTGCAGGAACAGTTGTGTATAAATGGGTAGCCGAACCAAATGCCTGTGACAGATGTCGTTCTATGAACGGTATGACATATTATTCACTTGATGATATTCCCGAAAAACCGCACCCGAATTGCAAATGCCGGCTTGAAGCAAACACTCAAAGTGCATCGCAAACATTCTATGTAAATGCAAGTGTCTATGAAGATAAAACGCAGGAAACAAAAGAAGAAATAAATAAAATGAAAATAGAGATAGAAAAACTGGATCAAAAGGCGCAAGAAAACCTGAAAGAGGTAGAAAAGCAAGAAAAATTGATAAAAGAAATTGAAAATAAGATTGATGTCAACACCCTCCCGCCCGAAGAAAAAAGACAGTTTGATGAGGCGAAAAGTGGGATTAAAACAATTAATAGGGAAAATAATATTTTAACTCAAGAAATAAAAAAAATAAAATCGAATTTTAAGATTTTAGAAGATTTTTTTAATAAAGATATGATATCGATAGTCAATTTGAATATTATAATATATAATATATGGAAAAAAATTATTACAAGTAAAGAATTTTTAGATAAGATTATAAGTAAATTTAAAAAGCAAATGCCTTTATCTGTAATTTTATGGGAAATTTCTTCTTCAAAATTTAATAATATTAATTCTGAAATAAAAAATAATATTACAAAAATAAACAATATAGAGGATTTACAGAACCTTGCTTTAAAACAAAAAATTACAACAAAAGTTAAACAGCAATACATGGCAAATGATACAAAAGGTATAATATTTGATGAGGATAGTATATATGCACAAGCAATAAGTAATTCAAAAGAAATAAAAAATTTCATAAAAAGTAATAAACATAATTTTTTACCAAATGCAAAGTTGCCAGATGATAGTATAGCTTTCGGTATATTAAATCCAGACTTGTTTAACGCGTTTCATCGAGTCGATATTGTTGATATATATATAGATGTTGAATTAAATTTTAATGCTAAAATTATCGATACTTATGATTTTAATAAAAAAGATTTTAATCCATTTGTAATATTAGCAAGAATACAACAATTACATGGTAATATAGAAAATTATTATATTGTAATAAACATAAAAATACCAATGTATAAATGGATATTATTTTAATTTTGTGGTAAATTTATATTATGTTAAAATTTTATATAGCAACAACTATAATCTCAATATACATCTGGACAACCGGAAAAGGTTATTTATTCTTGCCGTTTGTAATATTGGTCTGCGTTTTATATTTTTTCTATTGTTTAACCATGATTTTTGATTGTATTTGTAAGAAAAATAGTGATACTATGTCATTGCTGCCGTATATTGTTCTTACAATTTTCTTGGTATTTCAGTGTTTTACGCAGCTAGGTATGTATATGCTGATTTTACTGCCATTTATCCTTTTGCCTGTAACCGTAGCATTAATTCTTAAATTAGTATTCGAAAAAATAAAATTAAATACAATATTCTCAAATATTTTTATGGCTATATGTGGAATATTAGCGGTTATTTATTTTTTAATATTTAGCTTAATTGCTGCATATATGCCATCAGCAAAATTAGTGCCGCGGTTTTTGTATGTTCCAGAAATACAGCGGTTGAAAAAGGAAAATGCCGGATACTCTGTTTTTCCGTCCAGAGTGCCACGCAAAATAAAGAAATATCGTTTTGAACAAGAAAGTGCTTTTGACGGCTATAATACTAATTATTTAAGGTTTCAGACAAATAAGGAATATGTGGATAAAATTAGACAAGAATATAAAAATCGCTGTCAGGAAATTACAACAAATCGAGAGTTACTTGATAATTATCAAAATGTCTATATAACAGGACTTGATAATGAACAGATTTGTATAACTCACAAAAATACGGAACAAGAGCCATATACATCCGGCGTTGTTTTTGGGGAAGATACAGTATATTTCTTTTGCTCAAACTATTAAATATATTGACATATTGTAAAAAGATAATATAATGATCTTATGAATTTATTTTTAAAACGAGCAGAAAAAATATTTTTTATAGTCATAAATTTGGTATTTAGTTCAGCCTTTATTCAGATGGAGTCGATATCTAACTTTTGTCAGTTCATTTTATGGACTTTCTTTCAAGTAACTTATGAAGATTTTGCAAATTCCGGAAATGACATAGAGTTACTATTTTGGGGATTTCTTTTTTGGCTGTTGTTTATGATTGTAAAACTGTGCATGTTTCCAATGTTGTACGGATTGCCTCTAAAAAGAATACATGCATTTTTAGATAAATTTCTGGAAGATAAGCGATATACCCTAAAGGTATTATTAAGTGCATTAATTTTTGACCAGATAGTTTGTCAAGTGCATGTAATATTAGCAAGTTTGAATTTTGATAATTTTGAAGAATTTGTAAATCAATTATTTCACGGAAGCTTATTAAGCGAATATGAATTCAATTTCAGTTATGTTTTCGCATTAACCTGTCTATTCGGCGGAGTTTTTATTTGTTATTTATCTTTCTTTATATTTGAAAAAATAAAAAGAAAACTTTTTAAAAAACGAAACCTATGCAAAGGATAAAGAAAGAATGTGGTTAATGAAATTCACAGACCTTTTATGTTTGGTTTAAACTTTATAGGATATTTTTATTTCTATTAATAAGAATAGTATTAAAAAATTATGAGAACACAATTGAAGAAGTCAGAAATTATATTTTTAATATTAATACATATTTTTTATGCATTATTTATAATGTTGATGCCGTTAGTTTTTTTCTTATGCTATTATATCACCACAAATTCGTTTGATGTGGATTTTTTGTTTGATGAAAAACCGGCATTGTTACTATTCTGTGTTGTCTGGTTTATATTGGTGTGTATAAAATTTGCGAGTTTGCCATTAATTTATAAACAGAAAAAATTATTTCCTGCAATGCACATGATTTTAAATAAAATTATGTCAGACAAAAGTTATGCAAGAAAATATTTAATATTGGTAGCCGTAATAGATATACTGCCGTTTGTTTTTATTGGACTTCTGGATACGATTATCCTAAAAGATTTTGTGAAGTGTATGTTGGCAAATTTACTTTCGTATCCGATAAGTGTTTTGCTGGGCGGCGGCATTTTGCCTTGTTATCTCGTTTTACTATTATGTTCCAAAAACATTAAAAATTAAATACTCTTGTATTCAATAGTAAAATTAAGTATTTTAGCTATTAATTTCATTTCTTTGACGGATAAACTTTCGCGGTAGAATTTTCCGTTTATACTATCGCGCGTATATTTTTTACCTGAAAGTTCGGACATTTTTTCTGCAAGTTTGCTCATAGTCATCTGTTTCAGGGCAAGTTGTGCTTTAATATAGCTTTTTTCGTCCATATATTTATTATATTTGACTTGACAAAAGAATAAAAAGAATTTATGACATGTGTTATATTTAACACACTAAAGTTGAATACAACACAATGTATGGCTAAATAAAGGAGAAGAATATGTTTAAAACTTGTCGAGCAGCAACACAAAAAGCGAAACATGAAACCGGGTTTACTCAGGCAAACAGGTCTGTTCTCATACAAACAGACGTAAATCGTTACAAAGCCGCAGTGACTAATACCATTAACTACTTAGTGCCTTGTAAACGCACAGCGTTTACGCTAGCTGAAGTCTTAATCACCCTTGCAATCATCGGCGTGGTTGCTGTGCTTACTTTGCCGAACTTAATCCAGAGCCACAATGAGAAGGCATGGTCAACAGCACAGGATGTGTTTACAAAACGATTAGAAGTCGCAACACGTCAGATGAATACCGAAGAAAAACTTGCAGGTTACGAAAGTACCATGGACTTTGTAAACGAACTTAAAAAGTACATCAAAATCACCCGCATATGCGACAGTGATGAAATAACTAAGTGTTTTGCAAAAGAAGTAATTTGGAGCGATGGTGAAGAACCAATAGACATGTCAACAATCCAAAATGCCGCATCACTCGGTCAAGAGGACTGGGATACAGATACCGTAGCTGTGCAATTTGCGAATGGCGTAAACGCGATAATCGCATATAATCCGAATGCAACACAGGATCCGTATAATAACCAGTTTAGCGCAACCTCAAACAGCATGGCTATATTATA
>CALUQJ010000066.1 GCA_944322865.1 Candidatus Gastranaerophilales bacterium | reverse complement strand
GTAACATTTCCTATAAAACGCTTTTTACCGGCAACAGTATACGCATCAAGCAGAGAAATACCGTTTAACTGTTCTGCATCAAATGGTCTGTAATAATGTCCCATAAGCTGATATCCGCCGCAAATTCCAAGAAAAACAGATCCATTATCACGCTGGTCTGTTAAATTGTTTTTCTGACTGTACAATTCCGCAGCAACTTCAACCTGCTGTTTGTCCTGTCCGCCGCCTATAAAATACAAATCATGGTCTTTGATACTGCTGCCAATATTGATTTCTTCAAATTCTACTTCAATCCCCCGCCATTCGCAGCGTTTTATCAGAGTTATTATATTTCCTCTGTCACCATAAAGATTAAGCAGTTTCGGATATAAATGCGCTATTGAAATTTTCATAACTTTCTCCATAGGGATTATATCACAAATTTTGTGCGTGGTATAATTTTTTTATGAGTGATATAAGGTTGATTGATACACATTCACATATTGATATGATAGAACAAATCAGTTTGGAAGATGTTCTATATAATGCTGCTGCCAATAATGTGGAAAAAATTATTTTGCCTTGCGCATATCCTGCTGACATTGACAAAATAATGGATATCACCGAAAAATATGATAATATTTATGCATATTTAGGCGTACACCCATCAGAAGCACGCGACTGGAATGACGGTTTAGTTGATAAAATAGAAAAATACGTTTCTCTCAGCAAGAAAGTTGTCGGCATAGGGGAAATAGGACTGGATTATTATTGGGATAAAAGTTTTAACGATATTCAAAAAGAAGTTTTTATAAAGCAAATTCTTCTTGCAAATAAACTAAACCTTCCTATAAATATTCATGACCGTGAAGCTCATAAAGACTGTTTTGATATTATTCAGGAATATAACCAAAATTCAACTGTTATAATGCATTGTTTTTCAGGCAGTGTTGAATTTGCGCGTGAATGTATCAAATCCGGCTATTACATAGCAATAGGCGGTGTGGTGACATTTAAAAACGCTGTTAAAATTAAAGACGTTGCGGCTGATATCCCGCTTGACAGACTTCTATTGGAAACCGATGCCCCTTATCTGACTCCTGTCCCGTATCGCGGCAAAGAAAACCAGCCGGCTTATGTAAAATATGTTGCTGAAGAAATTGCACAACTACGCGGAATGACTATAGAAGATATAGCCTCTGCAACTACCCAAAACGCTGAAAGGATTTTTAAATTTTAGTATGAATAAAGAACGTCTGGATAAATATTTAGTTGATTTAGGGTATTTTGAAACAAAAAGCAAAGCAGCCGCCGCGATTCTGGCAGGACATGTTAAGGTTAACGATGAATATATAACCAAAGCAGGTTTTCAGATGAATCCCTCCAAAGAATATGATATTCAGGTAAAATCAATGCCATACGTATCCAGAGGCGGATTTAAACTGAAAAAAGCACTTGATACATTTCCTGTTAAGGTACAAGATAGAATTTGTTTTGATGCCGGTGCCTCTACAGGAGGTTTTACTGATTGCCTTCTGCAAAACGGCGCTAAATTTGTTTATGCGGTTGATGTAGGATACGGTCAGCTTGACTGGAAAATTCGCTCTGATGCACGTGTAAAAACAATTGAGCGCACAAATCTTAAAATATGCTCTTATCAGGATATTTATTCGGAAAATGATACTGTTGCGGATCTGCTTGTAAGCGATTTATCTTTTATTTCACTAACAAAAGTTTTGCCTAACCTGAAAAAACTTCTTGCGCCTGATTTTCACGAAATGATTTGTCTTATCAAACCCCAATTTGAAGCAGGTAAAGAAAATGTTGAAAAAGGCGGTGTAGTAAAAAATCCTAAAGTCCATTGTCAGGTTATAGAAAATGTAATATCTTTTGCGCTCCAAAACGGTTATATTGTAAAAGGTTTAACTTTTTCTTCAATAAAAGGACCTTCCGGTAATATTGAATATCTTGTATGGCTTGCGACATCCGGAGAAAGTGCAGAATACAATATATCAGAAATTGTTGAAACAGCTTTTGATACACTTAATTAAGCAAGCTGCCTGTATTTTCCCCGGTACATCTGAAAGTATGGCTCTTTGCGTAATCACTAAATTAAGAACGCGCCGGTATTTTGCTCAGCGGTTCCAGTGAATTTAAATCAATATATTTAAACAAATTCAACACAATTCCGGGTTGAAAATAATAAATATTATCCGCAGGGGTAACTTTCAATATAGAACGATTGTTATCAATCTTGATTACACTTGCAAGAAACTGCTTTTCTACTGCGCTGAACAATATATATCCGGTTTTAGTCTGAATTTCATCAACAGTAAATCTGTTTGCATTTATACCTGCTATCGTCATATAAAACAGCTTTTCAGCAGGCATTTTAAATACTCTGTTACACTCTTCAAGATTCATCCTTTGCGGGGTAACAAGCGTACTCAAACTCATTGCCTGCTCACACTTTGCCGGCAGTACAAAAACAGCTGCTATGATTATTGTAAATAAAATTCTTGCTAATCGAGCCATGATTCCCCCACATTGATATCTACAACCAGCGGAACCTTGAATGGCTGACCGTATTCCATAGATGTTTTAACTATTTCCCTGACCTGCTCAAGTTCATCCTTATATACTTCCAGAACAAGTTCATCATGCACCTGTAAAATCATTTTTGATTTAAGTCCAGCACTTATCAATTTTTTATGACAATCTATCATTGCACTTTTCATCAAATCTGCCCCTGAACCTTGAATAGGAAAATTTATTGCCGCACGTTTGGCAAATTCCTTAACAGGGGTTATTGCACTTCCGAGTTCTTTTGCCAAATATCTGCGGCGTCCGAAAATAGTTTCACAATATCCTGTTCTTTCTGTTTTGCGGACAATGCTGTCCATATATTTTTTTACACGCGGATAGGTTTTCATATAACGATTGATAAACTGTTCTGCATCAGAAAATTTAATTCCTAAACTTTTTGAAAGCCCGAACTTGGTCTGCCCGTATATAATTCCAAAGTTTACTGCCTTCGCCTTTTTGCGCATCTCTTTTGTAACCAGACTTACCGGCACATCAAAAACTTTTGATGCAGTAAGAGTATGAATATCTTTCCCTTCCTGAAAAGCTGTAATGAGATTTGGATCTTCACAGATGTGTGCCAAAATCCTTAATTCTATCTGGGAATAATCCGCAGACAAAATAACACATTTTTCAGGATTACCCGGTACAAATGCTTTTCTTATACTATTGCCGGTTTCTGCTTTTGCCGGTATACTTTGAAGATTAGGGTTACTCGTTGATACACGACCTGTAACAGCATTCGTTAAATTAAATGTTGTATGAACACGATGATCTTTTGCATTTATCATATCAGCAACACCGTCTACATACACAGATTTGAGTTTATACAGTTTTCTAAATTCCAGTATTAACCGGCAAATCTCGTGATCCTTTGCCAACTCTTCCAAAAAAGCCGCATCGGTTGTACGTTTACGTCTGTCTGCCAGATGTAATTTTTCATAAATTATCTTTGCAACCTGCCGCGGTGAATTAAGATTAAAAGTTTCTCCGGCAAGATCATAAATCTCACGTTCCAATGCTATAATTTTACTACTTAATTTAAAGGAAGTCTTATTTAGCAAATCCTTGTCTATCATTGTTCCGACAAATTCCATATCTGACAGGACTATTGAAACAGGAATATCTATATCATTTAACAAATATCGTTCTTTTGGGGTTAAATTCTTATTCCAATATTTTGTTAATCTTAATATTGCAGTTATGACATCTGAAATATACATCTTGACAAGTTTAAACTCTACATCGACAAAATATATTGTACTGCGTTTTTTCACATCCGGCTTGGAATAATCCGTCATTGTTTTTCCGAGATATTCAAGAGATTGTACAGACAAATCGTGTTTTTTTGAAGAGTTTTTATCATAGCTTGCAAGAAGAGTGTCCATAACAAACCCTTGAGGAATAACACCATTGGTTCTGAAAAGTCCACACAGTGTTTTTACATCATGTGTAGTTTTTTTTATCTCAGCATTTTCCATTAAAGGTTTTATACTTGCAAAAACATCTTTTGCTGAAAGCTGTTCTGAAATTGTACTATGTTCCAGCGGTATATAATATATTTTAGATTGCGATTTGTCAACCTTACTAACTATTTTATCATTGGAAAATTTAATATAGTTATCATACCCAAAAGCTATTCCATAAATACGAGAACTTATAATATCTCTGATATTAGCCTCAATATGACAGGCTATCAGAGTTTTTTTTTCAAGCTCGCTAATCATATTTTTTAACTGGTCTTTAGTTTGAATAATCTCTAATGATATAGCATTATCATTATTTCCTTCTGTTATATCCCGAAAAAAATTCAATTGAAGTTGAGCATCTCCTGATGCGGAATGCGCAATAATATCTTCCTGAGTACAAGGTTTACCATTATTAAATAATGCCATTATGCTGCTAAAGTTTTTTAAGAATGTAATAAATTCCATTTTTTGTAAAAAAGCAGTTACTTTTGAAATATCCGGCAATTCTATGCAGGTTTTGTTAAAATCAAAATTAATATCTAAATCACACACAATTGTCGCCAAAAATTTACTTATTTTGGCATTTTCTTCACCTTCTTGAATTTTAGTTTTCAAAGAAGGCTTTTTAATCTCGTCACTGTGAGAAAGTATATTCTCCAAAGTACCATATGTTGACAAAAGGTCAACAGCAGTTTTTTCTCCAATCCCGTAAATCCCCGGTATATTATCCGAAGTATCTCCGCGTAAAGCTTTGTAATCAACAATCTGATCAGGATATACTCCCATTTTTTTATAGACATTATCCCAATCATATGTTAACAAATCACCTTTGGATGGAATAATTACTTTTGTACAGCCTTCTTTATCAATCAATTGAAAAGCGTCATAGTCACCTGTCAATATCAAAACCTTATGACCGGCTTCACAAGCTTTTTTTGCAATAGTGCCGATAACATCATCCGCTTCATAACCTTCTTTAGTGTAAACCGGAATATTAAATGCATCCAAACCTTCCATTATCAAATCCATTTGTATGCGCATAGGATCCGGCATAGCACTACGGTTTGCCTTGTATTCTTTATATTTTTCAAGTCTAAAAGTCTGGTGGCTCACATCAAAAGCAACAGCAATAGCATCAGTGTCTATCTCTTCTGTCTTTAACAGATCAAAAATAGCCTTAAAAAAGCCGAAAACTGCCCAGGTTGGAGTTCCGTCCTCAGTTGACAAATTTGTACGCTCCAATGCATAGTACTGACGAAATGCAAGTGCATGACCGTCAATAAGTATGAGAGTTTTCTTTTCAGACATATCTTAACCCCTATAAAATTTAATTTTAAGCAATGCTTTCGTTTGTATTTGAATTTCCGGTAGGCAATTTAATCAATTCAGCTTTATTGCGATTTTTAACCATATCTTCTGTAACAACGAATTTTTTAATATCAGCCTTGGTCGGAACATCGTACATAACATCCAGCATAATTTCTTCAACAATAGAACGCAGGGCACGAGCACCGGTCTTACGTTTCATAGCTTCCTGAGCAATTAAATCAATTGCCGCCGGTTCAAATTCCAGATCGACACCATCCATTTCCAATAAGCACTTGTATTGTTTCAGAACAGCATTTTTAGGCTCAGTCAAAATCATTTTCAGTGTTTTTTCATTTAACTGATCAAGTACTGCATAAATTGGAACACGCCCGATAAATTCCGGAATTAACCCGAATTTCAGCAAATCTTCCGGCTGCAATTTTTTAAGCATTTTAACAGCATTTGCTTCTTTTTCAGCTTGCGTCAACGGAGCCTTAGCGCCAAATCCTACACTTGTACCTTCTCCGGCACGGCGTTCTACGATTTTTTCCAAACCAACAAACGCACCGCCAACTATGAATAATATATTGCTTGTATCAATTTCAATAAATTCCTGATGCGGATGCTTTCTGCCGCCTTGAGGCGGAACATGTGCAACAGTACCTTCTATCATTTTTAACAAAGCCTGCTGTACACCTTCACCGGATACATCACGTGTAATAGATGTATTTTCTGATTTACGTGAAATTTTATCAATTTCATCTATATAAATAATGCCCCGCTCAGCCTTAGCAGAATCAAATTCCGCATTCTGATAAAGTCTGAGAAGAATATTTTCTACATCATCACCGACATAGCCGGCTTCGGTTAAAGTAGTTGCATCAGCTACTGCAAACGGAACATCCAGCATTTTGGCAAGTGTTTGCGCTAACAATGTCTTACCTGAACCGGTCGGACCAACCAAAAGAATGTTTGATTTCTGAATTTCAACACCATCCTTGTCAGTATCTTTGTTATGTTTTAACCGTTTGTAATGGTTATAGACAGCAACAGACAAAACTTTTTTTGCATCATCCTGACCGACAATATACTGATCTAAATATGCCTTAATTTCATGCGGTTTTGGAATAGGTTTTTCTGCTTTTTCGCCAGATTCTTCACCGCCTTCTTTGTCCTTTGCTTCAAAAAATTCCTCATCGAGAATTTCATTACAAAGTTCTACACATTCATCACAAATATATACATCAGGTCCGGCTATCAGTTTTTTTACCTGATCCTGAGTTTTTCCGCAAAATGAACATTTTAATCTGCTGTCATCATGTTTAGGCATTATATATAATCTCCAAGGTTATTATTTTATTTCGTCACGTGTAATGACTTTGTCAATCATACCATATTCAAGCGCTTCTTGCGGTGTCATGATATAATCACGGTCAGTGTCTTTTTCAATTTTTTTCAATGATTGACCAGTATTAGACGCTAAAATTTCATTCAAAGCTTTTTTAATACGAACTATTTCAGCAGCCTGAATTTCAATATCAGTAGCCTGACCTTGCGCTCCGCCTAACGGCTGGTGAATCAACACACGTGAATGCGGCAGGGCAAGACGTTTACCTTTAGCGCCGGAAGATAAAAGGAAAGCACCCATAGATGCAGCCTGACCAAGACAGATTGTAGATACATCCGCTCTGATGTGCTGCATCGTATCATAAATCGCAAATCCTGCGGTAACACTTCCGCCAGGGCTGTTTATATATAACATGATATCTTTTTCAGGATTTTCACTGTCTAATAACAATAATTGCGCAACAACAAGATTGGCAACCATGTCGTCAATAGGTGTTCCGAGAAAAATAATTCTTTCTCTCAGTAATCTTGAGAAGATATCAAAAGATCTTTCTCCTCTGCTTGATTGTTCAATTACCACAGGTACAAAACTCATGATGTGTTTCCCTTTCTTATTCTATTATAAAACTATTTTTTCTTTTCGTCTACTTATCTTCTTTTTTTTCAGGTTCAACAAATTCAACTTTGTTGTTTTCAGCCAGAAAATCTCTGATTTTATCATTCAAAGCCTGTTGAGATATAGTAGCAAGAAATTCAGGATTTTTGCCGAAATGCTTAATTACATCCTGCGGCGGCATGCCATAAGCACTGCCTAATTCATAGAATTTCTTTTCTAAATCTGCCTGATCAAGCTTAATATTTTCTTCTTTAGCTATTTTATCAATTACTAACGAATTTTTAATTCTAACAGCCGCATCTTCTTTGATGTTTTTCAGCAATTCATTTTCACCTTCAGATTTTACAAGCTGATCCCAGGTTATGCCTTGAGCAGCCAATCTGTGTTTATAATCTTCAGTTAAAGATTCAGCTTCTCTGTCAATCATTGTTTGTGGAATATCAACCTGAGCCGCATCTACAACAGTTTTAAACAACTCATTTTCAGAATTTGTTTTATTTGTGCGTTCTCTTTGCTGATCTAAATATTTCTGAATATCGGCTTTCAACTCATCGACCGTCTTAAAATTGCCGACCTTTTGTGCAAATTCATCGTTTAATTCCGGCATTTTACGTTCTTTGATTTCATTGATTTTGATTTTGAAAGTTGCTTTTTGACCTTTCAATTTTTCATCGTGATATTCTTCCGGAAAGGTTACATCAATATCAAATTCTTCATTTAAATTGTGTCCCACAATCTGATCCGCAAACCCCGGAATAAAGTTTGAATGTCCTAAATCAAGCGGATAATTTTTAGCATCTCCGCCCTTGATTTTTTCCCCGTTAGAAAAACCTTCAAAGTCGATAACAGCGGTATCAGTTGCGTTAGCCGGTCTGTCAACAACGAGTTCAAGAGTTGAATGTTGTCTTTGAAGTGCTTCAAGAGATTTATCAAGAGCATCTACAGGAGTAACAGCATCTTCAACTTTTACAGTCAAATCTTTATATTGTCCAAGAGTAACTTCCGGTCTTAATTCAGCTTTAGCAACTACTTTAACATCTTCCCCCACGTTAAAATCGTAAGAAGTTATGTAAGGCTGAGCAACTACATCCAATTTATTTTCAATAATAGCATCACTTATAGCTTTAGGCATTAAACGTTCCATTGCTTCCTGCTTAATTCTTTCAACACCAACATGTCTTTCAACTACAGCACGCGGAGCTTTACCTTTTCTAAAACCGTCAATATTTACATATTGAGAAATAGTTCTAACAGCTTGATTGTAGGCATCAACGGCATCTTTTGCCGGAATTGTAATATCTAATTTAACTAAATTGTCTTGTTCTTTTTCCAGTGTAACTTTCATTTCATAATCCTTATTATTATACATCTATCTTACTAAATAATAACGCAAAAAAGAATTTGTGCAAGTGTCGAAAATTAACGTACTGTGAACAGTTACATCAAAAAGAGGACTTGAAATTTTTG
>CALUQJ010000065.1 GCA_944322865.1 Candidatus Gastranaerophilales bacterium | reverse complement strand
AAGGGAATAAGTTCTTTACAAAAATAAGGCAATGCAAGATTTAAGCGTTGCCTTGTTCAAAAGACGTTAAGACGTTAGGACTTTAGGACGTTAAGTTCGTATCATTAATTAGTCTTAGCAAATTTCACCAATAATCACTTTATTAATGCACTTAACGTCTTAGCGTCTTATAGTCTTAACGTCTTGTTAATAAGGCAACTCACGCATTGCCTGATTTATGTAAAGAACTTATTCCCAATTACCGTGGAGTGTGCGCATTTGCCAACAGCAGGATTTGTTTTGGATTTGCACTACGGAACTATTGGTCCGTTGTAACTCCTATACAACGCCATAACTTCTGATGAATATTTCGCCCCGTTCATTAAGCCGGCATAAACCTCTGCTACAAATTCCATTGGTTCTGTTTTTGCATATGATGATACTTCTTCTGCTATGTGCTGTTTGAAGGTATTTGATTTAAATTCTGCATTACGCTGTTTCAGTGCAGTAAATGATGTTGTCCTGAAATGTCTGAAATGCCCGTATTCATGGTATATTACATGAAATTTATTGTTCGTAACTGACTTTTGCGGCTCTATATATGCTTTTATACCTTTTTTATTCAACTTATCAATTATGTTATAAAACTCTTCATGCTGCGCGTCTTTATCTAATTTTGATATTTGCGCTATTGATTTAAATTCTGTACTATTCAGGTACTTTTTATATTTTGGGTTGTTATAAATTTCTTCTATCAACACAATCGGGTTTTGACGTAACATTTTATTTGGTTCCAACAAAGCGTTAATCTCGTGATATAACTGACGGCTTTCTGTTACGTCAAATGAGTGCGGGTTACGTCTGAACTCCTGTATGTGAATTGCCACCTGACGCTGAAATTTTGGGTCTACAAATGATACTTGTGAAAAGTCACCTTTGATCGCTTTTTTATACCAGTTGGAAAGTGTTTTTTTATTATCGGCAGGCGTATTGTCAATTTTATCTAACAATTTTTGTAAAACCATTTTTTTATTGTCCGGTGAAATTGCAAGAATATCATGCTCTTTATTATAATATGCATCACCAGGAATATTTTGGCTTCTGTCTTTTATTACATTTGCCGGCATTGGAGCCTTGCCTTTGTATTTGTTGTAAATTTCTGTTAATCCTTCATTTACCCAGTTTGCAAGTTCAAGATCACCATTCAGGTTGAAATTTTTTATCCCTAATTTTGTACGCGCATAATTAATTGCCTCACTCATATTTTTGGCTTTTGTAAATTCAAGCTGTTCAGGTTTGAATTGCGGTCTTGATTGATATTGCGGCTGTTTTGTCACAGGAGTATTGGAGCTATTCTTTTGCAAGTCTAATTCAGGATAAAAACTTACACTGCTTTTGGACGCCGGTTTGAAAATTGACTGACTATACATAGGTAGTGCCGGCATATAAAATGCAGTAAATGGATTAGCTGCATAAGCAAAACTGTTCATTATCCTATTAAATCTTAAATCAAAATTTTCCCAATAATTATTCCAAGACATACAATATCCCCTATATTGTATATAAAGTATTTTGGAATCTTAAAATTGCCTATTTTTATAAAATTTGATAAAAATTTAATTTTAATCAAAATCAAATTGCGGTTTTTCTTTGTGTTTTTTCATCATATAAGCGCTAATAATGGCGGTAATTGGAACACATGCCAGAATTGCAATACTTCCGACAAGTGCAGAAGTTATTTCAGTTGCAACCTGATTAAGATTAAAGAATTTGTTCAAATCAATATTATTAGCGAGAAGCACCAGTGGCAGTGCACTGCCAAGATATACCAGAATGAGTGTGTTTGACATTGTTCCAATAACATCGCGTCCGACATTCATGCCTGATTTAAACAATTCGCTTATACTTAATGATGAATCGGTGTCGTGAATTTCATTGATTGTACTAGCAATAGAAACACCTGTATCCATAAGCGCCCCGAGTGCCGCAATGATTATTGATGCAGCAAGTACACCTGTAAAATTCAAATCTGGACGTGCTGTATATAGGAACATACTTTCTTCTCCGGCAAATCCTGTAAGATGTGTGATTTTTATTGTTAAAATCGCAAGCAGTGCAGAAAATAACAAGCTAACAACGGTTCCGAGAATTGCAGCTGTACTTTTAGAATTAAAACCTCCAACAAGATAAATAGTGATTACTGTTGAAAGTATTCCGACAATCGCAGCGGCAAGAATTGGTGAAAAACCGTTCAAAACCAACGGCATTAAAAGATAGAATATCAGAGCAACAGTTGCTGCAATTGAAATTAAACTGTTCAACCCTTTTTTCTTACCTATTATCAAAACAAGTAATGCAAAAATTCCGAAAGTAAAATACATTGCATTGTCGCGTTTTATATCAGCAATAAAAATATCAACATCATCCGCGGTAATCACATCTTCTGCAACCGGTTCAAAGTGAAGAATTACTTTGTCACCTTTTTCCAGTTGAATGTCATAAGCTGGGTTGCCTGTAAGCATATTGTCGACAATTCTTTGTACTCCTTTGAATTGTCCTGTAAGGACTTTTATTGTAACTTCCTGTTTTACATTCTCTTCGCCCTGTTTAAGTCCTGACACATCAACATAGTTTATGTTTTCGACAATACCTGTTTCAGAAGGCAAAACTTTTTGTTCTACCGCAAAAGTAGTTTGCATTATACCGAATAATATAAAAAGTGCAATTAAGATTTTTTTCATCTGATCTCTCCCTGTTGAAGATAAGTTTAGCACAAAAAGTCAGTTTGCAAAATTAAACAGCAGATGACTGCTACTTTGTAACTTTTTAAGGAATTGTTACTAAAAATATTCGCAGCCCATAACATTGCCCGCTAAGCTCATTTTATAGCAGGAAACAGGTATTTAAGCCCATCATTGCTGCGCCAGCGGATATAACCTGTTTTGGGCATCCTATCCATATCCAGAACGCTTACAAGCGCCCAGTTGCCGCGCATTACATTTAACTTTATTTGATGCGGCAATGAAGCATTTGTCGGAGGAAGGTTCAGGTGACTCACAACTTGTGAATCATCCTCTGGCGAGCTATGCAAATCTTTTATTTCTTTTGGGGTATCTTTCAGCATATATAATCCGTATTTGCGTCCGTAAATATTGAAAAAACTTATCCAGCTCATAAATTTATACGGATCATCTTTTTTCATCCAGCCGCTTAGACCGTTTTCATTGTCGTACAAAACTTTCACCCAGTCCTCGGTTTCATCAACAACTGCAAGCAATGCTAAATCTTTTTTGGGTAAATATACAATAAAAATATTTGCAAAATCTTTGTTTTCAGGAAAGATATCATCACCGTTCCAGCTTATGTGCGCTACGATATTTGCACCTACTCGCGGTTCATCATAAAGAGTCATTTCTTTTCCTGCCTGATATACACCGAGTGTATTTGCACCAATACTGCTTACGTGTGTCGGCATAACATTTTTCGCACAAACCGGCATTACAAGTCCGATAAATACACTTAAAAATATCAGGATTTTTTTCATAATGCTTACTCCCTAAATGATATATCCGCGTAAGTTTTCTGCAATTTAGCTCTTAGCGCCCTCATCTGCTTATCTATAACTTCATCGGTTAAGGTTGAATTTTCATCCTGCATTTTAATACGGAAGGCAAGACTCTTATAACCTTTTTCTATATTGTCGCCCTGATAAACATCAAAAACTTCGCTGCCTTTAAAGATATTTTGTTGCACAGCGCCTTTAATAACTTTTTGGATATCTTCACAAGATACGTCATCCTTGATTACGAATGCCAGATCACGGCGAACTTCAGGGAATTGCGGTAGTTTTTTATATCTTGTAACTGTTTCTTTTACAATTGATATAATTTCATTCAAATCAACTTTGAAAACATAAGCGTCTTGATTCAATTTCAACTTATCTTTCAAAATCGGATGAATTTGTCCGTAATATCCTATAGGCTGCGGAGTTTTGCCAAGAAGCATAATAACAGCAGTTTTATAAGGATGTAAAATTCCATGAGATTCTGCAAGTGGAGATTTATCAAGAGGAACGAGTTTCAATCTTCTTTCCACGCCTAATTCTTCAAACAGGCTGTCCAAAATACCTTTAACTGTATAAAAATCAAGTTGTGCGGATTTTTCCCATTTGGAATTTTCAACTTCACCGGTCAAAATACCAGCAAGCACTTTTGTTTCTTTAACGCCTGTATTTTTTTCATCGGCTTCGGATGTTTTAAAATAAGTTTTGCCGACTTCATAAGCCCAGAAGTTTTTCTGTCCGTTGTCATAATTGTATTTCATGCAATTCAAAACGCTTGCGGCAAGTGTTTGTCTAAGCATTGAATATTCTTCACTTGCTGGATTTTTTACATAAACAGCACTGTTTTCATCAAACTGTACCATATACCTGTCAAGCAGGGATTTTCCAATCAGTGAACTTGTTTGAATTTCGTCGAGTCCTGCTGAAAGCATATGTTCATGAACTTTTTTAATAACTTTTTCTTCAAGTGAAATTTCAGGGGTTTGATTTTTAGAAGGCAGTGTCGGGGAAATTTTATCATACCCGTTTATACGTGCAATTTCTTCTATCAAATCGATTTCGCGGGTTACATCATAAGCACGGTAAGAAGGTACTAGAAATTTTGCCGCCATTTCATTTCCGCCAAGTTTTTCAAAGCCGAGTTTTTCCAGAATAGCAATACAACGTTCCGGAGCAACTTCACAGCCTAAAATACGTTTAATTTGCGCATATCTCAAAGTTATTTCTGTAGGATCAAGTTTGTTTTCTCCTGCTTCTACAACACCGGTTATTTTAGCATCGGCAAGTTCTGCCATTAACTGCATCGCGCGCATTAGTGCCGGTTTTATGGCTTCTATATCAACACCGCGTTCAAATCTTGCGCATGCTTCACTTCTATAGCCTACGCTTCTTGATGATTTTCTGTTGCTTACAGGGGTAAAATAAGCAGCTTCCAGAGCAATATTTTTTGTATTATCGTCAATTTCGGAGTTTTCACCGCCGAATACACCAGCAAGACATACCCCTTTTGTTTGGTCTGCAATTAAAACGCTGTCGGTTGTTAATTCTCTTTCTACACTGTCAAGAGTAACAATTTTTTCGCCTTGTTTTGCGCGTCTTACACAGAGATATCCGTTTAATTTGTCCAGATCAAAAGCGTGGAAAGGAGTTCCGTATTCAAGCATTACGTAGTTTGTAATGTCAACAACATTGTTTATTGCACGGACTCCTGAGGCAATAAGTCTTTTTTGCATCCAATCCGGTGAAGGTTTAATTTTCAAATCTTTTAACACACCAATTGAATAGTATTTGCAGACATCTTTGTCAATAATTTCTACCTTAAATTCATTCGTTGATAAATCTCTTGTGCATTGCAAAGGTGAGAATTTAAGCGGTTTGTCAAAAATAGCGCTGAGTTCACGTGCAACACCGATAACTGACATTTGATCGCCTCGGTTAGCTGTTGGGGCTACATTTAAGACATAATCTTTTTCAAATCCCAAAACTTCTTCAACCTTTTCACCGATTTTTACATCCGGGAAAATTCTGTTTAAGATAAGAATTCCATCCTCTTCCTGATAATTACGTTCAGCAACTCCGAGTTCATCATCGGAACAAAGCATCCCTTGAGATTCAACCCCGCGGATTACAGCAGGAGTAAGAGTAAACATCTCACCGGTTTTTCTGTCCAGAACCTGACTGCCTACAGATGCATATGGAACAATCTGACCTTCTTTTATGTTTTGCGCACCGCAAACAACTGTTTTTAACCCTGAACCTGTATTAACAGTTACAAGATGAAGGTGATCAGAGTTCGGGTGATTGTCTATTTTTTCAATTTTTACGGTTTTTATATTCGTAAATTTAGGTTTAACTTCTTCAACATCTTCAACTTCCAGTCCGCTCATTGTGAGTTCATGGGCAATTTGTTCAACTTCTATGTCTGATAAGTCAACAAATTCGTTTAACCAGTTTAATGATACTTGCATTTTCTATAATTCCCTCTCATAATTTTACAATCTATGACAACAATATAAAACAAACCGCCTCTGTTGTAAAGGCGATTTGGTATCTATTACAAAATTACTTAATCAAAGCCTGCACTTCTTTAAAGTTTGAATGTTTTGCGCTCTTCAGCCACTCAAATAAAACGATTTCAAGACAGGATATTTTCGCACCATTCTGCTGCATTATATCAATACCCTGCAAAAATTCATATTTGTTCCGGCTTGCGCAGGCATCTTTTACTATATAAACTTCATATCCAGCTTCCAAAAGTGCAGCGCAGGTCTGGTGTACGCAAATATGTGTTTCTATTCCACATAAGACAATTTGTTTTTTACCGTAAGATTTAATCTTTTCCGCAATTTCTTCCGTATCAAGTACAGAAAAAGAAGTTTTTTCAAATACAGGTGTATCGGACGGAAGTTTTTCTGATACCGGCGCAACAGTTGAACCTAAACCTTTCGGATACTGTTCTGTTACAACAACAGGTATATCTAAAATTCTTGCGGCTTCAGCTAATTTTGCGGTCTTGGATACTATAATATCTTTTTCCAGCATGCCGACAAGGCGTTCCTGAACATCTATTATCAGCACAAGACTGTCATTTTGGGATAAAGTATTCATAAAAAATCTCCTTATTGTACTGCAACGCTCTTAAATTCTTCTATAAAGTCTTCAACGATTTTTATCAAATCTTTTTGTGTAATTTTTGAAAGCGGCAGAGTAATCTCTCTGTTTTCAGGACTATCAAGTCCTTGATGTATAATTGATATCGTAATTTTAGCAAATCCCGGATATATAATCTTTAATTTGCTATCCTGATATTTGTTTTTAATATGAAAAACACACTGCTCGTTATCTGCAAACTGAAAAATTGTACTATCCGGCAATTTTTCCTCATAAGTTTTTTGTAATCTGTAAAACACAGGTATAATAACTTTTTGTAATTTTTTGCCAAAAACCTGTTTGAACAATTTATAATTTTTAGATACTGCTGTTTCTTCATCAAGCCAATCTTCAAGCGTTTCTTCCTGAAATTCGCCAACAACATAGGTGTTATCAGAATACATTGCATCTAAAAGTGCCTTCAAGCCTTCCTTTTCCATATAAACAAAATCTTTTCCTGCTATATCGCTAAAACCTGCTTTTATTTCAAAATTTTCAGGACAAGCTGACTTGATTTTTTCAACAACAGCCGCTGCACCGTCTATATTTGTATAAGGCAAAAGCAAATAGAATTTGGCGCCTTTACCGAATGTCACAATATCATCTGTACGAATAGATTGTTTTATTGCTTTAGCCATTTTATCAGTTGAAAATATCGGTTTGGAATTTTCAGCAGGGGCAACCACAACAAAAGTGCCGGTTTCTATTGTCTGGGTTTCGTTATTTATAACCTGTTGTACATATTTATAAGTATAAAATCCGGTATCTTTATCCAGAATTTGATTTTGAATAAGCAGTCGTTCAGCGCGTTTCAAATTCAACCTGTCAGAAGCTGATTTTATACAGTTAACAATCCTGATAACAAGTTCATAGTCAGGCGCATTTACCGGACAAAAATCAGTGATACCGCTGTCATAAGCTTCTAGAATAAGTTCGTTATCATCCGCCAGAAGAATTATTGCGGCAAGATTATGTAATTCCTTAATCAGATTAAGTGTTTTTTCAACTCCATCTGCGTGCAGCAATACTACCTGTGCATTATTTTCTCTGACCATATTCAATGCAGATACATAACCGCTTGTAATAACTCTGTCTGTCTTACGCAACAGAACTATTTTTTCTGCAAGTTTTTCAGAAAAATCTTCGTTTGCCGATATTAAAACTATATTGTTCTCTTTACTCATAATTATACTTGTAGATGTTTTTTAATACATAAGAAACTGCCGCCCGCTCCAAACAGTATGCCCATTGCAAACATCGTGAATATAACGATATTTTGTGCAAATAAAGGTCCCGGCACCATAAAGAATTTGTGCATGTTTAATAAACCTTGATTAACACAATTCAAAGGCAGAACTGCAATAAGCGCACCGGTAAACCCGTAAAATGCCCCCTGCATAATAAGAGGGAAACGGATATACCAGTTGCTGACACCCATTAACCGCATAATTTCAATCTCTTCTTTGCGGGATTGGATTACCAGCTGGATAGTATTGTTGATAATCGTAATTGTCAAAATTCCCATTATTATAATTACAAATATCGTAATTGTGTTTACTATATTATTCAATGCCTGAATTTTCTTTGCTAAATCCTGTGCATAACTCACATCTTCAACAGACTGCAACTGTTTAACATCTTTGAACACAAGGTCTATATTTTCAGGTTTGTCAACTTTGACATGCAGAGTGTCCGGCAAAGGATTTTCCATATCCGGCAAATCCATTTCGCGTTTTAAATTTGTCCAAGAAGTAAGTTTAGGAATAACCGTAACCGCTTCCACATGTTCAAAAGTTTTTACTCTGTTTTTAACTATATTCGCATCAGAGCCGTCTTTCAGGTAAACTGAAATTTCTAACACATTACCTAATTCGTGTGCAAAAGCAGAAACAGAAATAGCTGTTCTGAAAAATGACGCAAAAATGGTTAAAATTGCAGCCATTGTCGTGATAATAACAAGGTTAACTATCCCCGTTCTTTTCAAACCGTGGAAGGTTTCCATTGTAAGTCGATACATAATCCTCAATTCGCAGAGCCAGTCTTTTGGAATATGTTTTTTAACTTTTTTCTTTATCTGTGATTTTGTCGGATTACTCATAAGTACCTGCCTGTATATCTCTAACTACTTC
>CALUQJ010000064.1 GCA_944322865.1 Candidatus Gastranaerophilales bacterium | reverse complement strand
CTAAGACGTTAAGTTCGTTACAAAAAATAAGGCAATGCAAGATTTTAGCGTTGCCTTGTTCAAAAGACGTTAAGACGTTAGGACTATAGGACGTTAAGTTCGTATCATTAATTAGTCTTTGCAAATTTCTCCAATAATCACTTTATTAATGCACTTAACGTCTTAGCGTCTTATAGTCTTAACGTCCTGTTAATAAGACAACTCACTAACTCACTCATTGCCTTATTTTGCAACTCCTTAGTGCCTTAGTGCCTTACAGATTTTTCTAAAAATCTAAAAACCTGAATAGGGTTACCGAGCTTGACATGCCAATTTCAGCAGATACAATTATATTGTATATAACCAAAGGGAGTATAGAAAAAATGATGGATCGTATACAAGTTACACAAGAAGTAGAAAAAATGTGCTGCGTCAAACGCGGCGTTAAAGGTGAGCCGGCTCCTATCCCTCAAGAAGGTGAATGGACTAAATGTAAAGAAATAAAAGACATTTCCGGTTTGACTCACGGTTGCGGATGTTGTGCTCCGCAGCAAGGTACCTGCAAATTAACTCTTAATGTTAAAGACGGTATCATTCAAGAAGCACTCGTTGAAACAATCGGTTGCTCCGGTATGACTCACTCTGCTGCTATGGCTGGTGAAATCCTTCCGGGTAAAACTATCCTCGAAGCTCTTAACACAGACCTCGTTTGTGATGCTATCAATGTTGCGATGAGAGAATTATTCTTACAAATCGTTTATGGCAGAACTCAAACTGCTTTCTCTGAAAACGGTTTGCCTGTTGGCGCTGGGTTGGAAGATTTAGGCAAAGGACTTTGCTCTATGGTCGGTACAATTCACTCAACAAAACAAAAAGGTCCTAGATACCTTTCTTTAACCGAAGGTTACATCCTTAAATTAGGTTTAGATAAAAACGATGAAATCATCGGCTATCAATTCGTAAACCTCGGTAAAGTAATGGATGCTATCAAAAAAGGCGTTGACCCTAAAGAAGCTTTCGAAAAAAATATCGGGACTTACGGCAGATTTGCTGATGCGGTTAAGACTATCGACCCGCGTGAAGAATAGTTGGTTTGGTGATTAAGTGACTAAGTAATTAAGTGATTAAGTGATTAAGCTTTTTTTATTATAGTCCAACCTATTTATTCAGTAACAAGTAAAATAAAGGAAAATAAATATGACAGTTAAATTTGAAGGACAAGACAGACGCGAAGCGACTTTGAAGAAAGTATTGCCGGAATACGGTTTCAAATCTTTGGAAGAAGCGCGCGAATTATGCTTATCAAAAGGAATTGACGTAGATGCAATAGTTAAAGGAATACAACCGATTGCATTTGATAACGCATCCTGGGCATACACCCTCGGCTGCGCTATCGCTATCAAAAAAGGTATCAAAACTGCTGCTGAAGCTGCTGAAGCTATCGGCTTAGGCTTGCAGGCATTTGCAGTACCTGGCTCTGTCGGCGACAGCAGACAGGTAGGTCTGGGGCACGGTAATTTAGCAGCAATGTTGCTGAGAGAAGAAACTCAATGTTTCTGTTTCTTAGCAGGTCACGAATCCTTTGCTGCCGCTGAAGGCGCAATTGGTATTGCTAGAAACGCTAATAAAGTTAGAAAAACTCCGCTGAGAGTAATCCTGAACGGTCTTGGTAAAGACGCTGCTTATATCATCTCAAGAATCAACGGTTTTACATCTGTTGAAACTAAATATGATTACAAAACCGGCGAATTAAAAATCGTTTCAGAAAAAGCATTTTCAGACGGAGAAAGAGCAAAAGTTAAATGCTACGGCGCTGACGATGTATCAGAAGGTGTTGCAATTATGCGCCACGAAGGTGTTGATGTATCTATCACAGGTAACTCAACTAACCCGACACGTTTCCAACACCCTGTTGCAGGCACTTACAAAAAATGGTGTTTTGAAAACGGTAAAAAATACTTCTCTGTAGCATCAGGCGGAGGTACAGGTCGTACACTTCACCCTGATAACGTTGCAGCTGGGCCTGCATCTTACGGTATGACAGATACTATGGGAAGAATGCATGGTGATGCACAGTTTGCAGGTTCTTCATCTGTACCGGCACACGTTGAAATGATGGGTGTAATCGGTATGGGTAACAACCCTATGGTTGGCGCAACGGTTGCTGTTGCAGTTGCTGTAGAAAATGCTATGAAATAAACTTTTGGCATATTGAACTTTCAGCTAACGGGCGGGATTTTTCAAATCCCGCCCGTTTTTTAACATTAATGGTTTAAAACTTGCAAAAAATATTTATGCACTGAATAAATGCAAAAACTTTGCTTAGGGTATACACTTACATGGGCTACTTTCTCGTGACACTGGAAATTTCATCAACCGTATTGGCGGCTATTGCGCAAAAAGACAAAATAACAGGAAGCAAACAACTATCGTTATAAAGAAGTTCAAGCTGTGATATTTTACGCAATAAGAAATAATAGTTGGAGAGAAACCCCAACTAAAGTATTTTTTGCATTTGTTTTTGTAAAAAAGTATGGTGGGCGTTAGAAGACTCGAACTTCTGACCCTCTCCTTGTAAGGGAGACGCTCTACCAACTGAGCTAAACGCCCACACATTTTTTAAAATTTAGAATACAAGAAGCATCATCTAAATATTTTAACAACCCCGTATATTTGGGAATTGCTGTCGAATATATCTACTTTCGACATTTTTTATATTAGTATAAAATTTTTTTGTTGTCAACCCTCTAATTTATTTTTTTGAAACTTTTTTTGTTTAACAGCGTCTTTTCCTATATCAGTTTAGTTTTAGATACTTTAGATATGAGGATATGAAGATGGCTGCGAATTTGAAATTACAGATAGATGAAACTTCTTTATACAACGATTTAAGAACGATTTATACAGATCCTGAAAATTATGAACACATTGAGCATGAAGATGATTTTTCAGAGCCGAAAACTTTTAATTCCATCGCGCATGACGATGATATTTTACAAATGTACCTTAAAGACATCGGCAAGATTAAATTGTTGACAGCAACAGAAGAAAAACAACTCGGCAAACAG
Source organism: Candidatus Gastranaerophilales bacterium (assembly GCA_944322865.1). Lineage (GTDB taxonomy): Bacteria > Cyanobacteriota > Vampirovibrionia > Gastranaerophilales > Gastranaerophilaceae > CALUVH01. The sequence goes on along the minus strand of CALUQJ010000064.1, from coordinate 6,028 downwards.
ATAAAAGAAGGCGGAAAATCTTATGCGGCAGAAAATGCTAAACGTAAGTTAATTCAGGCTAATTTACGCCTTGTCGTAAGCATTGCAAAAAAATATGTCGGACAAGGCGTTCTTTTTATGGATCTTGTTCAGGAAGGCTCACTCGGGCTTATTAAAGCTGCCGAACGATTTGATTACTCCAAAAATTTCAGGTTTTCTACCTATGCAACCTGGTGGATTAAACAAACAATAATCCGCGCTGTTGCCAATAGCTCACGTACTATAAGAATACCTGTTCATATGGCTGAAAAAATAAGGAAATATAAACAACTGTATACGACACTTTCTTTTGAACTTGAACGAGAACCGTCGGATTTGGAAGTCGCTGAGAAAATGGGGATTTCTCTAAAAAAACTCGCAACGATAAAAAAATCTATAAGAAAAGAACCGATTAGCCTCGAAACACCTGTTACGGATGATTTAAATGTGGGGGATTATATAGAAGATAAAAGCTGCCGCTCACCTGAAATACAAACACAAAACAATGTTTTAAAAGGCAGTGTGCACGAGCTTTTACTTTCTCTCGATGAAAGAGAAAAGAAAATCATTAATAATCGTTTCGGCATTAATGGTGAAATTCCCAAAACGCTTGAACAATTAGGACAAATAATGGGGTATTCAAAAGAAAGAATAAGGCAGCTGGAAGAAAATGCCCTCTCTAAAATACGCGAAACAGAAGCATTGAAACATTTTAAAGATTACATAACAGATTAAAAAATAAAACTGTTTCTTAAAGCCTTATCGTTTTCATGGTATACTATATACAGGATAATAGAATAAGGAGAAACACATGTCAGGACACTCAAAGTGGTCAACAATTAAACATAAAAAAGCAAAAGTAGATTCACAACGTGCGGTTGTATTCCAAAAGTATTCAAGAGAATTGATAGTATCCGCCCGCTTAGGCGGAGCAGATCCTGCCGGAAATTTTCGACTGAGAACAGCTATCGAAAAGGCGAAAGCAGCAGGACTTCCTAACGATAATATTAAACGTGCAATCGAAAAAGGAGCTGGCTCCGGTGCAAGTGAAAGTTATGAAGAATTGATTTATGAAGGTTATGCCGCAGGCGGCGTGGCTGTTGTTGTAGAAGCTATGACTGATAACAGAAACCGTACCGCAGGTGATATAAGAAGTTACTTCACAAAGTACAACGGAAGTTTAGGCGCAACCGGCTGTGTTGGCTGGATGTTCGATCAAAAAGGCTCTATATCTTTTGACAAATCCGTTGACTTTGAAAAACTCTTTGAGGCTGCTATTAACCTTGATGCTGAAGATATTATTGAAGAAGATGAAGAATATAAAGTTTTGACGTCAGTTGAAAACTTCCAAAAAGTGGTTGAAGGATTAGAACAGGAAGGTTTTAAAAGCACAACCGCAGAACTCACACGTATTCCGCAAAATACGGTTGAAGTTACCGATGAAAATACGGCTTCTCAAATAATGAAACTTCTGGACAAACTTGAAGAACATGACGATGTTCAAAATGTCTACGCAAACTTTGATATCTCTGATGATATCTTACAAAAAATAGAGGCATAATGTTGGATAATATCAAAAAACTTTCTCAAATACTCGGTAATACATTTGGCGCAAAAGATATAAAAAATGTATTATCCGAGTTTTTTATCCAAAATTATGGGATTTCAGCTCTGGATATCTATGTTTTTGACGATACAACAAAAAGTTTACGTGATTTTTCCAAAAATTGGCTTTATATAGAAGAAGTATGCGACAAGTACACAACCGGACAGTTATACAGTTATTTTGAAACTTTATGTTATAAAAACTACATCGAAGAAAATAATTTTCTGTATTACGGGCTACATAGAGGCAGTAAGCTTATCGGCATGTTAAAAATGGATGTCGGATTTATTGATACAGAAAATTTAATTAGTTTTCTTGATTTGGCAATATACATAATCTCTTTAAAAATTCAAAATGTTATACTGTCTGAAAAAATGCAAAAAAATATAGATTTTCATGATTCAATGAAAAATATCGCAAAAATCATAGAAACCCAGTATGAACTTAACTACATTATACCATTGATAGGTGAAATGATTGATAAATTTGTTTCAAATCATCTTATTTATATTTTTATCCGCAGCGAAACCGATAAGAATTACCGTCTTGTATGGCCAGGCGCCTGCAAGGATGAAAAAATTTACGGACTTTTAAGTGTACTTACCCCGAGTTCAGACTGCGTAATGACTGCTGACAAAAAAATCGGTTTGTTTCCGCTGGTAACAGAAGGAAAATTATTGGGTTGCATTGTTGCCAAAAGTACAGACGGAAAACTTAATGAAAAAGAAGTTGAATACATAGAACAGCTTACAAATCAAGCCGCAACAACAATTGACCGCGCAAATGTTTACGCTGAAATACTTAAACATGCAACTCTTGATGCGCTGACAGGATTTTATAACAAACGTCAGCTTGAAGAACGTACAAAGCAGGAAGTTTCAGGGGCAAAACGTAAAAACAAACCGCTCTGCGCTATAATGATTGATATTGATTTTTTCAAAAAAGTAAACGACACATACGGGCATGCGGTTGGGGATATTGTATTGAAAACTGTTGCTCATATTATCAAATCCCAGCTGCGTGATTACGATATTGCCGGACGTTACGGCGGGGAAGAATTTACAATACTTCTGCCTTTTACAACGATTGCTGAAGCACGTATGGTTGCAGAACGTTTAAGATTTGCAGTTGAAAAGAAACTTATTGATATATCAAAAGTTGTTCCGGATATGCCGGAGAAGAATATTAATGTTACTATAAGTTCGGGTGTTCACCAGCTGCAACCTGGTGAGGATGAAAATGAACTTATACAAAAAGCTGATAAGGCTTTATATGAGGCAAAAGCCAACGGAAGAAATAAGGTAGTGGTTTATGACATACAAAGTAAAGTGTAAAACATTAGATGATACAAAAAATCTTGCACAAAAGTTTGCCAAACTCATAGAAGATGGCTGTTTCGTAAGTCTTTACGGGGAAATAGGCGCCGGAAAAACCGCATTTGTAAAGCTGGTGGCTGATGCCTTAAATGTGAAAGAAAAAGTTACAAGCCCGAGTTTTGTGATTTTAAATGAATATCATAGCGGCAAACTGCCCGTTTATCACTTCGACCTATACAGACTCGAAAACGAAGGCGTTAGTACTATACTGGATGAATTACGTGAATATTCAGAAGGGCGGCAGTTAACTTTTGTGGAATGGGCGGAATTTTCTCAGGATGAAATACCTTTTGACCACTTAAAAATTAATGTAACTTATTCTGATGACGAGTCGCGAATATATGAATTTGAAGGCGTTGGCGCAAAATCAAAAGAAATAGAAGAAGGAATAAAAAATTGATTATTTTAGCATTTGATACATGTTTAGACAAAATGTATGCAGTTTTAAAAAAAGACGGCGATATTTTAGCGTCAGAAGTTATAGAAAATTCAGACACCAAATACCATTCCGCTTTCCTGATATCCACCTTGCAGGATATAATGAGCAAAAACTCTATTAAACCTTCTGATATAGATTTAATAACAATAAACATAGGTCCGGGAAGTTTTACGGGAATAAGAGCCTGCACAACCGTTGCACGTGTTCTGGCTCAGCAGCTAAACTGCAAAACAATAGGCATTTCATCCCTTGAAATTCTGTCAAAACTCGCTGAAAAAAATCCGCTGGTAGCACTGGATGCGCGGAAAAATAAAGCGTATTTATGGATTGATAACGAAATAAAAGGAGCCGTTGATCTTGATGAAGTCGAAAAACTTGCAAAATCCGGCAAATATGAAGTTATAACAGATGATAAGTTACAGCCGCTCCTTGGCGGCAAATCTTACCAGCAGGAAAATTATCCGCTCGGAGAAATACTTGCGGCGCTTGGTGAAGAAAAAATCAAAAATTCATCAGGCAACTGGGGGGAATTGCTCCCGCTCTATATTCAGCCGCCGCCAATGGGTTAAAAATTTGAGTTTGCCGGTAATGTTTCTTAATATACCGGCAAAATTTTTTATTATAGGAGTTATATGTATATGAAAATTTTAGGGATAACAGGATTCAACATATTTAAAAACACTGCGTCAAACAAAAATGAGCATAATCGTAATGATTATGCGGCTTACAGACTGCCTGCAAACGACACAGCAGCCACAAGTGATGTTTTTATCAAAAACGCCCCTGCTTTTACCGGAATAAAATCAGCGGGAGATTTCCGCAATCTTGTTAATTACAGACCAGTCCACTGCATATATTGCGGCAGACCGATGTTAGGGGGTAAAGTTATCGGACGCCTAAAGAGCAACGGCGTGTTTTCCGGTCCTATAAAAAATTTTGCACAAGAAATGCTCGGATTTCTTGATTATCTTCATCCGACAGAAAAAGAAGCTTTGAAAAAAATTACAATAATGGCATTTGATTCGCCCAATATAAGACTGTCAGAAGCTATAAAAAGACTCTACCCTGAAGCAAATAAAGAACTGTTAAAAGAGCAAAAACCGATTTTAAAAGAATTATCAGCCCTTGCTGACCTACTTCCGCGCGGCTGGAAAACCAAATACAAAAAATTAATAACAATTTCCCGCTACAGACTGGAAGAAAAAGAATATATTCCGGATGAATTTAGCGGAAAAGAATTTTCATACAAAATCCGCCGCGTAAGCGATACTCTCAAAGACGATTATCTCGCTGCAAGAATTATTAAATTAACAGAACCGCTCACGCATTCGATATTTAAAAATGCAGATACTCCGCTGAATGATAAGTTTGTGTCCAAAATCCTTTCAATGACAGAAACACGCGATTATGACAAAAACCAGATTTCAAAAACATATTTACAAAAACTGCTGATTAACCAAATAGCACGCTATGCGGAAATTATGAACCGAAAAGATATCCTGAATTTCTGTACAACCGCAATTGATACAATTGACAGAAAACCGGTTAAGATAAAATTCAGTAACAAAGCCTTCAGATATGACCTTAATGAAGTGCTTGAAGGAATGCCGGATAATACTCTCCGTGCAAGAATTGACAATATCGTCAAACGTCTGCCTAATTCCCAAACAAGTGTAAACTCCTTTATTACAAAACACGAAAACGCCGCGTCTGATGCAATCGGATTTAATATGTTAAGACCTTCACTTGCGACAATTGAACACATGCATCCGAAATCAGACCACGGACCAAATGAATTGTATAATTATGCGCTTGCCTGTGGACGAGATAATAACAACCGTTCAAGTGAGCCGATGAAAACATTTATTTTACCATTCAAGCCCGGGACTCAGCAAAAATATTTTATCGAAATCTGGAATGAAGTAAAAAGAAATAATCTGCCTAAAAACGTGTTCTTTAAAATGATAAAGACTTATGAACAGGAAAGCGGCAGACGCATAGATATGAAAGCTTTTAAATAAAATTATTAACAATTGTAAAAATATCTGTTCAATTTCTAAACTTTTTACAAAACAATGCCGAATAGATAAATGTAATTAGTCAATAAGGAATTAAACGGATATGACAGAAGCAGGTGCATCATTTAATCGCCCATATAAACCATTCGGGATGAACGTAAAAGTTCCGGAACGCACTCTGAAACTGGCCGGAGAAACATTAGGTAATCTGGCTAAATCACCGGCGGATCCGTTATTTAAATTTTTGGAAGAAAATGAACAGGTATTCAACGGCGATATCAACTTCCAGATAAACAAACTATTTGCAGAAAGTTTTACAATCGGTTCTGCAATGCGTATGGAAGACGAAAAAATGAACGGAATGCCGCCAAGCTTTGATATGCACTTCTAAAAAAATATAATCACAAACAATTTTTCATTGTCTATATTAGATAGAAAGGCCCGACGAGGGCCTTTTTAACGCGTTCAAAACTCAATTATCGGAAAAATTAAAAGGACTTGAAATTTTACGAGCGATAGTGTATAATGGGAATATGAAAAACCAATTACCGAGGAAGTATAGAATAATCAG
>CALUQJ010000063.1 GCA_944322865.1 Candidatus Gastranaerophilales bacterium | reverse complement strand
GACCCAGGCACTCCAAGGTGAAACACCTGAATGAAAATTAAAGCCAAAATTATATTGATTATAGACGCCACAATCAAAAAATACAAAGGAGTCTTGCTGTCACCGAGAGCCCTGATAATACTTGAAAACATATTATACAAAGTCGTAATGATTAAACCTAAAACAATAATTTCTACATACCAGAAAGCATTGTGGTAAATATTCTCTGGAACATTCATCCAGTGTAAAATCGGGTTGATAAACAAAGTAAAAGCAACAGAAAAAACAAGTGTGACAACAGTGCTTAAAACAGTAGAAACAACAAAAGAATCTTTAACTCCCTGAATATCTTTAGCGCCGTATCTTTGTCCTGTGATAACAGCAAAACCGTTAGTAAGCCCCACGATAATAAAAGTTATCAAAAAGAATAAAGGCGCAACTGCTCCGACAGCCGCAAAAGCTTCGACACCAAGAGTTCTGCCGACAATAACAAGGTCGGCGATATTATAAAGCTGCTGAAATATATTTCCGATAAGTAAAGGGACAGAAAAAACAAGAATATGTTTAAGCGGATTCCCCTGTGTCATATCAGTAATCATAATAATATCCTTTTTCAAACGGGGGGCCTATTTTGTATTATAACCCCAAAAGTACACTAAAAGTCAAATTTTTAACAACAAAACAGAATAAAATGTATCAAAAAGCCCAATATAAAAACCGGGCTTTTTGTACTATCTTTATTTTTCTTTTAATTACCTTTAATCACGAGTGGGGGGATAGTGATAAAAAATTAAAATAGCTGGGGAGAGATTCGAACTCTCGACCTCACGGGTATGAGCCGTGCGCTCTCACCAACTGAGCTACCCAGCCTTATTATTTTCAATGTCAACGGTAACATCTTCTTCACCGACAAGCTTTATATTCGCACAAACAAAATTAAATTTCAAGCACTTTTTTCCGGGATATATAGAAGTTTACACTAAATAGGTCTGAAACATAGATGTAATATGTATTTTAGACCTGTCAGCTTTGTTTTCAGTGCGCAAATCCCTGTCAAAAATTCTTTAATATTTTAACTATCATCGCATAAAATTTATTTGAATACTTTATTTACAACATAAGGCTTCTGGTTATTATCCCGCCGTTTGGAATATTATCAAAATCACTTATCGTAAATTTAGAATTTTTTATAAATATATTTCCGCCCACAGATTGCAAATTACCTAAATCCATTAACAATGAATTGCTAAAATATGCGTTCCAGCCTATATTTTGCAAATTGCCCAAGCTCATTACCAGAGAATTTTGAAAATCGGCATCCCCGCCTATATATTGCAATTTACCTAAATCGGTTATATGCGAATCCCTAAAATATGCATTGCCGCCAATACTTTGCAGACTACCTAATGCTGTAAGACGGGAATCCTTAAAATTAGCAGTACCTTTAATTGATTTTATTTTTCTAAATAATTTCTTTTCATCTATACCTATATCTCCAAATGTATAAAAATCCGCCGGCTGTTTATAATCTGTTATTATCAAATACCCGTCTTTGTCTTCTGCGACGCCTATTCCAAAATATTCTAAAATTGTTTTCTCTTCATTTTTTTCCAGGGCTTCTCTTAAATCTGTTTGGATTTTTTCTATCTCTTTCTTTATTTTGTATGCCGAGATTAATTCCTTTTCCGCATTAACTGAAAGTGGAAAACTGTTTCCCTTTATATGGCTATCCACTATCTCAAGATATGTAACAGGAATATTGCCATTATTTCTTTCCTCTTGAATTTCTTGTATTTTGTCACCAACAAATCGTACACCGAGTTTTGGCTGTCCGTTTTCAAGATATACGTGGAAATCTCCTGTTGCAAGATAAGGTTCTGCATTAAAAGTTTTTGTACACCAGGTTTTATATGAAAGTGCCTTTAATTTTTCAACATTTGTTCTAAAATTTTCGGGGTCATGTTTTTTGGAAGGGATAACTACCCATTTTGTATCGGTTTCACCGGTGGAATTTAATTTATCACTCAGATAAAATGCATTCAATTTATTCTGATACATTTTACTTAAATCAAATTGGTATTTAGGATTCTGTTTTGTATTTTCATCTATCTCTTTCATACAATCAGCCAGAACACCCTTATTCAAAACAGGCGGTAAAGTATCATTATCAGCTTGTAAATCTTTTGTTACTGCATTTAAAATCAATAACGCCATTGCGTTTGTGTATCCGTCATTTTCAGTAAATACATATTCAGACCATTCTTTCAGGATTTTTCCGCGCTGTATGCGCGTTTCATTTCGTCTGCCTCTGTAGTTTTGAGAAGCTATTTCTTCCGCCTTATATTTTGCCCAATTTTGAAAATCTTCGTGATTGTTGAATTTCTCTATAGGCGCTTTGAATTTTTCGACAACCGCAAAATCTATTCCGCTAAATGCCTTCTTTTTCATTGCACCAAAAGATACCGTATCATATTTTGCATGTACAAAATAAGGAATTTTGATATGATGATATCTCCAGTAAGTTTCAGAGCAGCGGCAACGCAGGCCGGTACAAATCAAAACACCAGACAAGAAGAAAAAAATAGTATAAAGGCACCTAAATTTACACCTGTGCAAAAGGCAACATTCAATGGTGTAGCCTGGGGAATATTTGGATATGCTATAGATAGAGTAATGAATATGTTTCCGGGTAATCTATTTAAAACATCTACGAAGCAATCTATTTTAATAAATACAGGTATAGGTCTTGCTACTGGTGTATTATCGTATTTTAAAATCAAGAAAACTCAATCGGAAAAAGAAACTGCCCCTGCTAAATAATTTTCCATTATTGCTTTATTTATTGGCGGCAACGGGAATTAAACCCGTGTCAACAGAATGAGAATCTGCTATCCTAACCTCTAGACGATGCCGTTAAGTAACCTTATAATATTACTAAAATTTTATTTATTCAAGCAGTCTAAAACTGTATAACATAAATCAAACAATAATATCATGCTACTTCAAGCTCATAGCCTAATTCCTGAAAGATTTTCACTATAGTTGAGAATTTTGGTTCTTTTTCATTTTTAAACAAACTGTACAAGTGACTTCTTGACATTCCAACTTTTTTAGCAAAACTGGATACAGTGTCTTTTGCTTTTATGACAATTTCTAATGCTCGATAAAAAGAATTAAAATCTCCATCCTCTAAATAATCCTTTAAACTTACATTTAGGAACAATTTAATATCTTCATCAGATTTTAAATCATTAACTATATAATTTTCTAAATCTATTGTATGTTTTAATTCTTTCATTGTAATTTTCTCCATTCTTGAAGTATGTTTTTGGCTTTTTCTATATCTTTTTGTTGAGTTGATTTGTTTCCGCCATTAATCAATAATACAATTACATTATCTATTTCTGTATAATAAATTCTATAACCCGCTCCAAACTTAAATCGTAATTCGGAGATTTCATTATCTATTTTTTTATGGTCGCCCAAATTATTTTCTAAAAGTCTTGTTAATCTGCTTTGTATTCGGACTTTTGTTGTTTTGTCAAGCGTGTTAAGCCATTCTATAAATGGCACTCTTTTATTTTCTAGTGCTGCAATCTTGACAATTCTTTGTCCCATATTTGTAATGTACTCTATAGCATACAATTTGTCAACATGTAATACACATTATATTTATTTTTTGCTTTTATCAGCGAGTTCACTATCTACACGCAAAAATACAGGTTTTATTTCTTCTTTTGATATAAGATGACCTGTTTTGATATTCTCGTATGTTAAATCATCTAATTTTTTATTCAAATCAAACGATAACTGACGTGCCATATCTTTTGCGATGTTCGGGCAGAACGGATAAATCAGTGCAGAAATTATACACATAACCTCCAGTACTGTTGTCAGCACCTGTCCGCATTCAGTCATTTTACCTTCTTTGGCAAGTGTCCACGGCGCATTGTCTGTTACATATTTGTTTGTTATATCAACAAGATTTACTATTTCCAAACCTGCCTCTGCTATGGCAAAATTGTCAAAATTATTTTTAACCAGATCAATTTTATTCAATGCGGTTTTTAAAAGGCTTAAAGAACCTTCTACAAGTTCAGAGCCGCGGCTGACAAAAAATTCTTCTTTAACATCACCGTCAAAATATTTAACAAGCATTGACAAAGTTCTGTTTAAAAGGTTGCCCATACTGTTTGCAAGATGTGCATTAACTTTTTCTTTGAAATCGTCATCGGAATAGTTTCCGTCCTTGCCGCAAGGTGCAGCGGTTGCCATGTAGTATCTGAATGCATCAGGTGTTTCAAGTTCAAATGCTTCAAGAACAGATGTCGGAGAAATTACATTACCGATTGATTTTGACATCTTAGCTTCATCAATAGTAATCCAGCCATGCGCAAGGATATGTTTTGGCAATGGTAAATCAAGTGCAATCAATATTGCCGGCCAATAAATACTGTGGAATTTCAAAATATCTTTGCCTATAACCTGAACATCAGCCGGCCAGTAGGTCTTGAATTTGTCGGAAGGATTTTCTGTATCATACCCAAGTGCCGTAATATAGTTTGACAAAGCGTCTATCCAGACATAAATAGATTGTTCCGGATCATCCAGTACATCAATCCCCCATTGTACATTTGATTTTGCACGGGATACAGAAATGTCCTGAATATCTTCAAGCTGATTTAGCACCTCATTTGCACGAAATTGAGGGATAATAAAATCAGGATTTTCTTTTATATGTTTGATTATGGCATCTTTGTATTTTGTAAGTTTAAAGAAATAGTTTTCTTCTCTGACAACTTCCGGTTTTTTAAGGTGATCAGGACAAAGCCCGTCCTCTGTTAAATCTTTCGGGTTTAAGAAACATTCACACCCGCTGCAATATAAACCTTCATAAGAATTTTTGTAGATGTCGCCGTTTTGTACAAGTTTTTGAAAGATTTTCTGTACAATTTTAACATGATCTTCATCTGTTGTTCTTATAAATCTTGTATATTCAATACCAAGTGCTTTCCATGCATCTTTGAATTTTTGAGCGTTTTCATCACATAGTTCTTTCGGGGTAATGCCTTTAGATGCCGCGGTTTTTTGAATTTTTATGCCGTGTTCGTCAGTCCCTGTCAAAAAATACACATTATTGCATCTCTGAGAAAAATGTCTTGCGATAACATCTGTAATTATTTTTTCATAAGCATGTCCGATATGCGGAGCACCGTTAACGTAATCAATTGCGGTTGTTAAGTAAAATTTATCCATTATTTCTTATTCCTTATAACTTGTCTTGATTTAATTGTAGCATAAAAACTAATTAGGGCGTTTTTCAAAGATAACAAATCCGAAATCTTTACCAAAAGTTGCCGCAGGTTTGTAATTTTGTGTTACAAAAGCACAAAAATCCAATGCATAATCCCTGCATATATATCCGGTGTTATAATCCTGCATTGCCTGATTTGAGAATATCATATAGTCAGGCGGATTTTCTTTAAAGTGTTTTATTAATACATTGTCACCGAAAGTTTCTGTATAAAGCGGCAAGAGCGAATTATAAAAGTCGTCACTTATACGTGAACTATCAGACAGAAAATTAATTATCAAACCCTCAGGAAATACTGACACTTTTTTTGCGCCGATTTTTGAGTTTAAAAATTGAATAACATCATTAACAGGTTTTCCAAATTCAGCAGAAGTATGTATTACTCCGTACTTTGAAAATATCTTAAAATTAAGTTGCTTTAACTGATTTGCACTAAAAATTACAAACCATAAGCTTACTACAATCAGATAAATTCCGGCTGCTTTTTGATACTTTTTATCTAACACAGTAAACATCAACGCAAAAAATGCTGTCAGAACAATTGCGCAGTAATAGTTGCCGTAATTCAACGGAGTTAACCCCCAGAGTGATTTTAAACTAAGTGCCAATGCTGAAAAAATCAGTATTAACAGCAATTTATTATTTTTGATATTATTAATTCGCAATATAGCCAACAGTATTGTAATCCCGATTAAAAAAGCAAAAATCGCTAGATTTGTCAAATAATATGCTGCAACTATGCCGATAAGCAATAAAATTGTACCTAATTCCCGATTATTTTGAAAATATTTTATGCTACACGTAATTATCCCAAAACCTAGTGCTGATTTTATGAAGTTTACAACCCAATAAATCAATATCGGGATAGAAAAATACACGCCAGAATGGCGATAAAAATAATCCAGTGATTTTGTGTGCACCATTGCGTTAATTATTCCGGCATTCTCAACTAAATCACTAAACTTTAGTCCCTGTATAAACAGTGTTCCGAAACTAATTACAGGTACAACTAAAAAAGCCCCGAGAGCCTTTAATATTATTTTAAAATTTTTAGTAAGTGCAATATTTACAAGTACAACCGCCGCAAAAAGCATAAAATCATATTTGCATATTGCAGCAGCACCGCTTAAAAATGCTGAAATATAAAGAAATTTATTACGACCGGATTTATTAAATTCCAAAAGTGCAAGCAAAGAATAAAGACTTAAAACCGTTCCATAGAGCATTGCCTGACTGTAAGGAAAAGTGTAATTAAAAAGATGTACCGCACAAACACCTGTTGCAATTGTAAAAATTCCTATTGCAAATCCCAAAAAATCAGAAAGAAAACGCCTTGCAATAAAAAAAATCGCATTCACTATTGCGAAAGCGCATAAAATTCCTGCTGCATAAAGGGTTTTCAAATTTATACCAAAAACTTTGTATAAAACTGCATTCCACTGATACGCCAGAGGTCCGTAAATATCAAACATATCTTTATACAAAACCTTGCCGCTCAAGATTCTTTCGGGATAATAAACCTCCCGTCCTACATCAAGCAGAATATTGGAGTAATGCCCTGTATAGAAAAATAGTCCTATTGCACACAAAATCCAGAGGGCAATCAAGTATAAATTATTAGCAAAAAATTTCTTTATCATATTAATCAAATGTAACAAATATTTTTACTAAGGGCAATTATATGACAAAAAGTTACTTTATAAATACAGGAAGGTGTAATTTTATGGGTTATGGTGTAAATACAATAGTCAACGATCTTGTCAATTATGGAATAGTAGATTTTAATACAGGCATGTATGTAATGGGACAAACGCCGGTGATTGAGGATCATCACCACGGCAGTCAACTGCATGATGCCCCAAAATTAAAGCCCCAGCCAGACAAAGATGAAGTGATAAAAGAAAATGACAGCCTGAGCAAAGCCAATAACCCAAAATGGAAAAAAGTTCTGTTTGGACTTCTGACTGTTGCAGGACTTGCGTATGGCGGATATAAATTCCGCACCAGATTAATTCCGTTTGTAAAAAACGGCTGGAATAGGCTAAATCCGCTTCAAGGTCTGAAAAATGGCTGGAATAAGTTCGTAAACTTTATTACAAAGCCTTTCCGCAAAACTCCGCCAACTCCTGCTCCGTAAAATGAAAAATATCAACCGTAGAATAATCAACCGGCAAAACAAAATTTATGCTTCCAGAACTTGCTTTTTTATCAAGTTTCATTGTTTGTATCATTTTGTCAGTATTGAATGACGGAATTGGCATAAAACGATATTTTTTAAAAACATCTTCAGCATAAAACTGATAATTTTTATCAATCAATCCTTTTTTAACAGCAAGCCCAAACGCAAATCTCATTCCTTCCACAACCGCTTCTCCATGGGTGTATTTTTTGTAGTTTGTAATCTTTTCAACAGCGTGTCCGTATGTGTGTCCGAAATTCAATATCCTGCGCAAGCCGCCTTCTTTTTCATCCTTTTCAACCACTGATGTTTTAAGGCTTAAACAAATTTTTATTAATTCGTTGAGGGTTTTAGTATCACGCTCAAAAATTTTTTCAAAATTTTCATTCAAAAAATTTGTAAGGTTAAAATCTTCGCATTTACAGCTTTTTTCAATAAAAGCATACTTAACAACTTCTCCTAATCCGGTTTTTAATTGCCTTTCATCAAGTGTTTTTAAAAAATTAGTATTAATCAAAACAACTTTAGGCTGATAAAAAGAACCGACAAGATTTTTGCCGAAACTTGTGTCTATTCCTGTTTTTCCGCCAACAGAACTATCCACACAAGCAAGAAGAGTAGTCGGGATTTGTATAAAATCTATTCCGCGCATATAAGTTGAAGCCGCAAAACCTGCTAAATCACCAACAACTCCGCCGCCAACAGCAATAATGGCATCTTTTCTTGTTAATTGCATTTTCAAAGCACGCTCAAGTATTTTCCGATAATTTTTGAAGTTTTTTTCTTTTTCGCCGTCTTTTAAAACAAAAACTCTTTCACTATTAAATCCAAGAATTTTGCCATAAAGCCGGTTAACTTTTTCTGATATAACAACAAGATATTTTTTCCCGCTGATTTGCCGGAAAACTTCGGATTTAAGTTCTTCAATATTATTGTTATTTATATAAATCGGATAAGATAAATCACCGGATTTTATGTTAACAGCAAGTTCAATCATTAATAACTCCTAAAATCTCTTTGACTATATTATCAGGCGTTTTGCCATTAGTATCAATAATTTTAGCGGCTTTTTCATAATTAAATTTGCGTTTATTTAAAATTTCCGTGATTTTTTCAACAGAGAAATTTTTCCTCAAAAGCGGTCTGTGAATCTCTTCTTTAATGCGGTTATATATCTCTTGCGGGGCAGCTTTCAGATATATAGTAAGGGTCGTTTTGCCGAGTAACTCTCTTGTCTGCGGATTTTCGAACGCTCCGCCGCCAAGTGAGATTATTTGATTTTGTTTTTCGCAAACGCGTTTAATTTTTTCACTTTCAAGCATTCTGAAATGATGTTCACCGTACCTGAGAAAAATTTCGGAAATTTTTTTCCCTGTGGATTTTTCTATTTCTTCATCAATGTCGACGAATGAATATTCCGGCAAAAATCTGCTCAGTTCTTTGCCAACAGTGGTTTTTCCACACCCCATCATTCCTATAAATGCTATATTTTTCTTTTCCATTAAAATTATTGTACTATAAAAATTTACAAAAGGGTTGAAATTTTACAAAAAAGGGTATATAATAAATATAAAGGGCGCACGGGATTGCAGCCCGTGCATATATGCCCCTTAGTTTTGTTTTAGCGTTACTATTATCAGTAAGATAAGCAGTAGCGCTTTTTCAGTTATACTGAATTCCACTCTATCACCTCCTTTCCACACGGTTAGTTCAGATTTGAAGTCTGTGCCGCTGAAAGTAAAGGATAGTAAAGAGGCATCGCCCTTTATAGTTTATTAAAACAGAAGTATTGCTTTTTACAATCATTCAAATAATTGAAATATCATTATTTTTTAAATTGTAACAATAATTTGTTAGCCACTTGAAATATTTTAGAATATAAGTTATAATAAAAGAAAGGGCGCACGGGATTGTAGCCCGTGCATATATACCCCTTATTTGTGTTTAAGTGCTATTACTATCAGTAAGACCAGTAGTAGCGCTTTTTCAGTTATACTGAATTCCACTCTATCACCTCCTTTCCACACGGTTAGTTCAGATTTGAAGTCTGT
>CALUQJ010000062.1 GCA_944322865.1 Candidatus Gastranaerophilales bacterium | reverse complement strand
TTAAATAGAATGATAAAGAAACCGTCGCGGGTATTTACCGGCGGCGGTTTTAATTTGTTAAATTATAATAACATTTAAGAGTTTAAATTTTGACAAACAGTAGATTTGTGGTAAGATTATATACGCGGATGTAATTGGTAGAAAGACCCGTTGATGAAACCGACAGCCGAAATATCAAGGTTTTATCGTAATTGTAGTTAAATATACCCATAAGGAGAAAAATTATGTCACGTATTGGTAAGAAACCGATTGAAATCCCTCAAGGTGTAGAAATCACTCTTGACGGTCAAACAGTTACAGCAAAAGGACCTTTAGGTACTGAAACAGTTGTAGTGCGTCCAGAAATTGCTGTTAAAATTGAAGACAACCACATTGTAATGTCAAAAGTAGGTGATTCAAGAGAAACAGATGCATTGTACGGCTTATTCAGAACTTTGGTTGCGAATGCAGTACATGGTGTAAAAGAAGGTTTTGAGAAGAAACTTGAAATCCAAGGTGTAGGTTACAGAGCGCAGATGGAAGGCAAAAACCTCAATTTGTCACTCGGTTATTCACACCCTGTAATAGTTGAACCGCCGGCAGGTATCACAATAGCTGTCGAGGCTAACACAAAAATTAGTGTTAAGGGTTCAAACAAACAAACTGTTGGTGATGTAGCTGCTTACATCAGAAGCAAACGCCCGCCTGAAGTTTATAAAGGAAAAGGTGTAAGATACGAAGGCGAACACATCAGACGTAAAGCCGGAAAGGCTGGTAAAAAGTAAGATAGCCGTTGGCGAGCGCTAGCGAGCCATATTTCTAAATTTACTGCCCGCATAAACCCTTAGAGGTGGTTCTTTAAGAAGGTTTGGGTAAATATGAAAGGATAAAAAAATGATTAAGCAAGAAACCAGAAAACCAAAAGTACAAAAAAGACATCAGGCAATCAGAACAAAATTGGCAGGAACAACAGAGTTTCCAAGATTGGCTGTTTACAGAAGCACAAAACACATCTATGCTCAATTAATAGATGATGAAAAACACGTAACAATCGCAAGTGCATCTTCTAATGATAAAGACCTGAGAGAAAAATTATCTCACGGCGGAAACATTGAAGCTGCAAAGGTTGTAGGTGAAGCAATCGCTCAAAAAGCTAAAAAAGCAGGAATTGAATGTGTTGTATTTGACCGCGGAGGTTTCCTCTACCACGGTCGTATTGCTGCTCTTGCAGATGCTGCACGTGAAGCCGGCTTGATGTTCTAATCTGAATAAAAATCAGCTAAAAAAGTCCGTGAATTTTCGCGGACTTTTTTGTATTTAAATCGTGTTTGAGGCGCATTAATTATTGCAATTTCGTAACTAATTTGTCAGTTATTAAACAATATCGTATTATTATAGTATGTATAATGGAAAAATTATAATTGTAGATGACGAAAAAATAGTAACTTCAGCCTTTAAAGCACTTTTTAAGGTCGAAGGATTTAATAATGTATTTTTGTTTAATTCCCCAAAAGAAGCTCTTGAACATCTTAAAAATGACGAGCCGGATTTAATTATATCTGATTTTCTTATGCCGGAGATGAATGGGCTTGAATTTTTGACAGCTGCCAAAAAATTGTATCCGGAAACAAGCATGATTCTTCTCACCGGATATGCTGATAAAGAAAATGCAATAAAAGCAATTAATGAAATTGGACTGTATAAGTATATTGAAAAACCGTGGGATAATGACGATTTAATTGTCAACATCAAAAACGGAATAGAAAGAAGTCATCTTTTGAGCAACTTGCGTGCCAAAATATCGGAACTTGAAACAGCGCAAAAAGAACTAGAAAAGTATTCAACAAAGTTGGAAGAATTAGTTGCGGAACGCACTAAAGAGCTTCTACAGGCTAATAAAAAACTCGCAGGTATAATCAATTATTGCGCTGACGGAATAATTGTTATTGATGAGCAAGGTCGCATAGAACAGGCAAATCCGGCTTGTGAAAACATGACAGGACTTTCTGAAAATGCGCTTTGTAAAAAGAAGTTTCAGGAAATAGCTTATTCTGATAAATTTGAACAAAATGACGCCTCAAACAATTCTAACGGGGAAATTTTCGGATTGTCCGCAGAACGCAATGAAGTTGTGTTGAGAGATTTTTATATAAAAAACGCCCTTAGTAATGAGGCGGTTCCCGTAGAAATAAGTTTTGCGCTTATTTCATCCGAGGAAAGCAAAAAACATAAATATGTCGGCGTGATAAGAAATGTTGCTGTTCAGAAAGAAACCGAACGATTGAGGGACGATTTTATTGCGACACTGACACATGATATGAGAACACCTCTTCTTGCGGCAATTCAGACTTTGAAATATTTCTTAGACGGTGCCCTCGGAACTCTTGATGAAAAACAAAATCTTCTGCTTTCAACAATGCTCCAGAGTAATGAGGATTTGTTAGGACTGGTTAATGCGCTTTTAGAAGTTTACCGGTTTGAAAGCGGTAAATTAGAGCTTTGCAAGACTGTGTTTAACATAAAAGACCTTGCGGTTCAATGTTATGATGAATTAAAACCACTTGCAGATAAAAAGAATATTGATTTCGAACTGGAATGTACAGTCGAGGATTCTTTGGAAATTTACGCAGACAGAGCAGAAATAAAACGCGTTATAATAAACCTATGCGGTAATGCAGTAAATTACACCGATAAATCCGGTAAGATTAATATATTATTGAAAGCAAATAATAACGATCTTATTTTTTCAGTAACCGATAACGGAAACGGTATTCCAAAAGAAGATATTCCAAATCTTTTCAAAAGATTTTCTCAAGGGACAACAAAAAAACGTTCAACCGGTACAGGTTTGGGGTTGTATCTGTCAAGACAAATTATTGAGGCACACGGCGGAAAAATCTGGGTTGAAAGCAAAATTAAAAAAGGTAGTGAATTTTCATTCCTTTTAACAGATGTTGTAAATTCAAATAAAAACATTAAGAATAAAAAAGAAGGTGTTTATGGCAACCATTAAAGTTATAATTGTAGAAGATCATGATATGGCGCGACTCGGGCTGTCGGTTATACTCGGGAATTCTCCTGATATAGAAATTGCCGGTATGTATGCAGACGGACAAGAGGGTGTAGATAATGCGCTAAAACTTAATGCTGATGTTGTGATTATGGATATCGGACTGCCAACAATTGACGGGATTGAAGCAACTAAAAAAATTAAATCGGTTAATCCTGATATCAAGGTTTTAATGTATACATCAAGAGAAAATGAAGATGATGTACTGGATTCTTTTCAGGCAGGTGCAGACGGTTATATAACCAAAGGCGCAACCGCTGAACAAACAGTTGCCGCACTTACTGCCGTAAGCGAAGGTGCCGGCTGGCTTGATCCTGCTATAGCTAAAATAGTGCTTACAAATATTCGCCGCAATACAGCAGTAAAAGAAAAACGCGGAGAAATTAACTATCAACTCGGCAAAAATCTCTACGGGTTAACCGAACGCGAAATGGAAGTGCTTGCATTAATAGTGGACGGGCTTACTAATCCGCAGATAGCAGATAAACTTTTTATTTCTATTTCCACAACCAAAACCCATGTTCACAGTATTTTACAAAAGCTCTATGTCGAAAGCCGCTCAAAAGCGATTACAATGGCTATGAAAGAGGGGCTTGTCTAGGATGATTTATGCTCTTGCTGTCATAGTAGCCGGTCTATTTGCATTTATTTATACAGACGGAGAGCTTCCTAAACGTCCGCAGGATGCACGCAAGCAGGAAGCGCAGTATATCCGTGATGTTAAAAAACAGGATGCAAAGGAAGAATTTGAACGGGCTAAACAGGATAAATACCCGTCCGGTTTTATGACAATGGAAGAATATAACAAACTTTCTGCTCCTAAAGACAAAATGAATGAAAAAATCGAGGTTCCTAAAATTGAAAAACCGGCTGATATGAAATATGTTCCGCAGCCTACATATAAAATTGTACGTTATAATAATCCTCCGGGTAGCCCTGAAATTTCAATAAAAACCCGTTTCCACGAAAGGCGTCAGCAAAACGCACAGGGAATTGTTTCTCCAGATTTTTCTATAATGGCTTATCCGTCTGTCTATTATTATCCCGAAACCGGCGGAGCTGCTTGCGATGTTTTTGTGATAAAACTGCAAGAAGATCAAACCAATCTTAATAAAATTCTGACAGCTAATACCCAGCACAGATATCCTGATCCGATTTTGTCAACTGATAAGGAAATAGCAAACAGCAGAGCATTTAGAACTATTACGCCTATTGATTTTTCTGCTGACGGAACAAAATTGCTAGCAAAAGAAAAAATAGGGTCTACACTTGACGGTATATGGCAGACAAATGCACTTGTATATGATTTTACTAATAAAATCTCTTATGATCTTGTTGAAGTGCGGGATGCAATAATTTATTACTGGAAGGAGTATAAAGGCTTAAATCTAGACGAGGTACGCTGGGATATTTACCCGTTGGGATTTGATATGAATGACCCATATAGAGTTATAATAAACGCATATGCATATACCGGCAAAGATCCTATATCTCTTGGCATTTGGAGTGTTGACTATAAAGGCGAACAGTCACGGCTTGTAACATTTAAGTATTCAGATATTCAAGTTTCAATGAACGGATTTAAAATAATTCAGGATGGCGTTGTTCCGATTGCACTTGTTGAACAGGAAGAAGAATTGCAAAAGAAAGCTGATAAACAGGCTAAAAAAGATAAGAAAAAGAAAGATGAAGCTGCTGATAAAGAATTAGAGAAAAAATATAAAGCAAGGCTCAAAGAAATAGATGAAGAATATAAAGCTGACTTAAAAGAATTTGAGCGTCAGGAACGTCTGAAGGGCTCCACTGAATTTAACGAAATTCCAAATAAGTATGCGGATAAACGACAGAAGGAACTTGAACGGCAAATTCCACGCGATGAAAGAAAATTAGAAAAGCAAACCCAAGCAATAGAAAAACTGGATGCAGAAATAGAACAGCTTAAACAGGAGATTGAACAAGCAGGTTCTGAGGAGATTTAATCAAATCGAGTTTTTGTTTTCGCGACATTGATTTTATTTTGCATTCTGCCTGCATAGCTTCGTGTTTAGTTGAAAATTCTTCCTGATAAACAATTTTTACAGGTTTGTTTGCACGTGTGTATTTTGCGCCTTTACCTTCACAGTGCGCCAGAAAACGTTTTTCGGGATTGTCGGTGTATCCGCAGTACAAAGTGTTGCGTTCTGTTAAAAGAATATACACAAAATATTTCTTTTCCATAAAAATATTTTAATACTAAAAAGATAAGCTGCTAACAGCTTTTTGATGTATTTTACCGGCATGCGGCATCGTGAGAATCAATTAGACCGTCAAAATTATTATCTATACCGTCAGAACAAGAGCCTATAGAATCTTTACCCTCTGCTCTGACATTTTGCTTGAGATATTTGTCCGGAATCTTTTTCCATAAATACAAAAAGAAATCCCGATAAAATCCGGCAAGCCTGTTGTCTTCTATAATCAAAGTGTTTTCATCATTTTTCTTCTCACCGGAATTAGAAAAATTCATAGACCCTGTGATAATATATTTGTCATCAATGATAATAGATTTGCTGTGCATTTTTCCGGCGTAGTTTTCAACTTTAACGGGAATTCCGACATTTCTGAGTAAACTTACTGATGAACGTCTTGAACTGCTATTTGTTGCATCTATGATTAATCTGACATCAACTCCGCGTTTTTTAGCATTAATCAAAGCTTGTGAAAGTCCTTCATGGGTAATTAAAAACGCAGGAACATAAACATATTTTTTAGAATTATTTACAAGCTGAATTATCCGGCTTGTGATTACCCTGTCCTGTGGGGAAAAATACACCGAAACCTTACTTCTACCAAGAATATAGCTGCGCGGCAGGCTTGATTTTACTTTTGCGGTATGGAATTTACCTGCAAGCATCTGGTTAAATTCTTCAGTATAAAGTCCGGCTATTTCTTTTGATTTAATTACTATCAGATTGTTGGAATTAAATCCGGAGAGTCCGGTTTGGCTGTAATTCATAGAGCCTGTAATAACTTCTTTTCCGTCTATAACCAGAAATTTGTTGTGCATGATAAAGTTAGTGCTTGCGCTGTCTATGTTTTTATCATTGTTAGAGGCAGATGATAGCGCGGCAAGTTTTTTTGTGTCAGGGTAATAAGAAGAGCCTCTTGTTGTTTCATCATAAACCATTCTGAGAACAACACCACGTTTTATAGCGTTTTCAAAAGCAGTTTCCAGCGCCGGAATTGCATCCCAGCCATATATTGCCGCATCTATTGTTTTTTGTGCACTGTTTATTTCCCTCAAAATAATCCGGCAGACCTGTGATGAACAGCTCTTGTCAGGTTTTAATTTCGTTGTCAAATCCGTAAGCAAAAATTCTATACTGCCGTTTGTCATTTTAGACGGAGCAGGCGATATATAGGAAGCAGGTTTATTTTTTGCTTTTCGCACTGATTTATTTTGAGGATAACAAAATTTACAAGGCTTGGTATCTTCAGGCAAATCCTTTTGCTGCATAACAATAGCGTCATGCGCAATAAGTCCGTATTTACAGTTAGATTTATGGTATTTTTTGCTGTGATGATTTAGTATTACGAGTTTGAGCTTATTGGCTTCTTCAATGTTATTATAAAATTTATCAGAAACTTTTCCGTTGTATATGCCAAAACCGTTTTTATAAAGTCGTTCAGCATAATTCTCTTTTTCCGTATAAATTTCAGCGTATCTGCATTCCGGTGATTTTTGAGAGGTAAATTTTACCCGTACTTTTTTATTAGTAATGTAATCTTCAACATACCGGTCAGTCATAAACCCTATTGCTATGGCAGAATCCGGTTTAAGGTTAAGTCTTTTTTGTAAGGTTTCCTGTTGATATTGAAGATTAGCCCCGAAAGTTTCAAGTCCTACAACGCATATTGTTTCATTATCATCAATGATTTTATTATTGTTAAAATCTATTTGCAAAATATCGCCGCGCAACGTTTTAAGTACGATTTTTTCTGAATTACGGTAGATTTTAAAACCGGAAAATACCGCAAGCATTAATATTATAAATATTATAGTAAAATTTTTCATTAAGCCAAATTTTTATAGTTAGTAATTTCAAATCCCAGACGTTTAATCTTATCTTCCAACGCTCTGTCTTGCGTAATTAAAAATTCTGAGTAGTGCTGGTTTGATTTTGCTCTTAAATAGTTACACGGATGAATAAGAGCCTCTGCAATACAGTCCTCATCAAATTCATCCAGACCGTATTCTACAGTATCAGAATCCATTAAACCGGTATAACCTACACCGATAAGGTAATCATTTGTTTTTAAGTTATTTTCAGCGATTACTTTTTTATTTTTCTTAGAAAAATAATCAAGCAAGATGATTTTTATGATATTGACAGGATATTTAAAATTCAGATGCTTTTTTAATCGCGGAACAATATAAAATTCTTCATACTGCGTCCTAACATAATGAATACCGTATTCTTTTGCTAGTTTACACACGATATTGAAAATATTCGGTATTGCATGAACATGAACATGCGAATCCAAATGATCAACCTGCGCATATTTTAAAACCTGTTCAATTTGAGCGCGGAACTCCTGCTCAATTTGATAAAGCAGTTTTTCATTACCGGAATTTAATAAAAGACTGACAAAACCTTTGTTGAATTTACCTTTTTTATTTACCAGCAGATCAACTTTTGTTAAAGGCTTACCTTCAACAATGTTAAGATGAACCCCCAACCCTAAATCAGGACACTCAGGCAAAATCTCATTAACAGCGGCATTAAAAGCCTTGCCGTTTGCACACAAACTTGCAGAGGATAAGAACCCGTTGTTGTATCCTTCTAAAACTGCACGGTTGTAAGCTTTTGACATTCCGAAATCATCAGCATTTAAAATAAATTTTTTACTCATTAAAAAATCCTTGCCTTATCTTATTTTTCTATATTATAATATAAAAAGCAGAAAAGGGAAATACAATGAAAAAAACAACACTTGCGATCATAGTTCCTTGTTATAACGAAGAACTATGCATAACATCTACAATAGAGCGGCTTTTGGAAGTGATGCAAATGTTGAATGCAAAGGGCAAGATTAGTGAAACAAGTTATATCTATTTTGTTGACGACGGCTCAACCGATAAAACTTGGGAAATAATTTCCCGATATAATAAACAAACACACCATGTTAAAGGAACGCGTTTTGTGAGAAATTACGGCAACCAGAAGGCACTTCTTGCAGGGCTTGAAGGAGTGCGAAAAATCGGTTGTGATTGTGTGGTTTCTATTGATGCGGATTTACAGCAGGATGAAATGGCTATAGAAAAATTTATAGATGAATTTCACAATGGTGCACAAATTGTTTCCGGCATAAGGAATGACCGCAAAACCGACGGATTTATTAAGAAAATTACCGCATTAATGTTTTACAAGACAATGAACATTCTGGGAGCAAAAATTCCTGTTAATCACTCAGATTATCGGCTAGTGAGTAAAAAAGCACTCGATATAATGGAACAATTTGATGAACGTTCATTATTTTTGCGCGGATTTTTTAATGAACTGGGATTAAAAACAGCATATGTGAAATTTGATGTAAAGCAGCGTTTTGCCGGAAAATCCAAATTTAATTTTATAACACTTACCAAACTTGCACTAGACGGAATTACTTCATACAGTATACGCCCACTGCGATTAATCGCAATACTTGGATTTTTAATGGGATTTTTCGGACTCGTTGTGGGAATAGAAACAGTTATAGAAAAGATTTATTTTAATAACTCACCTAACGGCTGGGCAACAGCAGTAATATTGCTTTGTATATTTGGCGGCTTGCAGATATTTTGCCTTGGGATAATCGGAGAATATGTAGGACAGGTATTCCGCGAAGTCAAAGGACGCCCGCGCTATATAAAAGAAGAGGAATTGGAATAATAGACTAAGTTCGTTACAACAAAAGGCAATGCGTGAGTTGGCTTATTAAAAAGACGTTAAGACGTTAGGACTATAGGACGTTAAGTTCGTATCATTAATTAGTCTTAGCAAATTTCTCCAATAATCACTTTATTAATGCACTTAACGTCTTAGCGTCTTAGCGTCTTAGCGTCTTTTGAACAAGGCAACGCTTAAATCTTGCATTGCCTTATTTTTGTAAAGAACTTATTCCCTTATTTCCTTATTCCCCTATTCCCTTCCAATAAGAGGACAGTGTCCTCTTATTGGTCCAGGCAAACCGCGAGCCTGTCGCTGTAGTAGCGGTAGTTGTAGTTCCGGTACGAGCCGGTAGGGCTGAAGAAGCGGTCGTACGCGTAGTCCTGGCTGTACTCCTGCCCGGACCAAACGGAGAAGTAGGAATAAGGTGATTGGGCTGTGAAGAGCGAAGCTCGATCAGCATCCCAGTTCGCATAGGTTGTAGTAAATCCGCCTTTTATTTCATCGGCATCAGGATAGATGTATGCCGCTAATTGTTCTAGCTGAGCTTGAGTTGGCATGTTTTGAACTCCGCCGCATGCCTTTACTGCACCTGCCCAATAATCTGAGCTATAGGAACATGCTGTTATACCTAGTTTGCCTTCTGATACTGCTTGGTTACATTCTTCTAATGTCATAGGGCTATAGCCGCCGTTTCGTGGTCCTAATATTTGCGTTATGCACATTGTATCTTTTAATTCAGGTATCATACACCCTGTTACGCCGGCTAATTGTTCTACGTTTATCTTACCGATATCTTTTCCGTTTGTATTTGGATTCTTATTACCGGATACATCGTATAATATTGCCATTGAATTGCTTGTTGCGCTAAACTGGTTATTATATGGATCCTGTGTTGCATTCGGATTATATGCGATTATCGCGTTTACGCCATTCGCAAATTGCACAGCTACGGTATCTGT
>CALUQJ010000061.1 GCA_944322865.1 Candidatus Gastranaerophilales bacterium | reverse complement strand
CCTTCTTTATAACCGCTAAGCGCTGATTCTGATTTTAATTTAATCTCGCCTTTTATAAATTTCTCTAAGTTTTCTTGGCTATATTCTTCGCCTGTTAAGTCTTTAAATGTTTTTGCACGTGTTTGTTCATTATTGTTAAACTGGGCCAGTAGTTTTAATTCCTCTTCTTGTTGTTCTCTTACCTTATCTGAACTGTCACCTATACCGGTGAGATTTTTAAATCCGCTCCAGGCTTTTCCGATAAATCCGTTTTCGTCTTCTGCTTCTTTTAGATTTGTTGTAACTGTGTTAATTCTTGTTTCTAACACTTTGTTAAGATTGTGAGTTTTTCCGTCTGATGTTTTAACTTGAACATCTGAATTTTCAACTTGTTTAAAGTAGCTTTCTTTTATTTCAGTGCCGTCAGCGGCATAGTATTTAGTTTTACCTGCTTGAGTAACGGAATATCTGCCTGAATTTTTAATATCTATTATACCTTCTTTTTGTTGGAAGTATGATTCTTTTAATTCTGTGCCGTCAGCGGCAAAGTATTTAGTTTTGCCGTCTTTTATTTGGATACGGCGACCTGAGGCGAGGGTTATATTTTTTTCTTTGTGTTCTTCATTTGTTTCTATTGTAGTGCCTTTGGATGTCGTTTTGCCGGTGCCGGAGATTAATTGGGTCAATTCTGCGTTTGATAACGCAGTTAATTCTGCTCGTTTGGCGTCTGCTTCTGCACCGCTTAATCCCAGGCTTTTTATGTAATTGCTTATATTTATTTCACTCATAGACACTCCACTACTATTTCTTTTTAGTCTTATCGGTTAGTAGCGGCGGTAACTTTAAAAATTATATAAATTTTATTAAGTTATGTTACCTTATGTGCATGCATTTTTTTTGAGATAATCAGAAAAACACCAAATAAAATAAGGATTACACCGACAGCAATTCTTATTGTCAGATGTTCATTAAAAAATAATATTCCGAAAAATATTGCAGTTAATGGTTCAAGCGCGCCCAATATCGCTGTATTTGTAGAACCTATTAGTTTTATTGCTATAGTGAGTGTTTCCAATGAAATTATTGTCGGGAATACTGCTAATCCGAGAGTTAAAAGCCATAAAACAGGACTCTCAGGGATTTGTAATTCAGTACAGAATTTTAAATTATAAATATACACAAACAGACCAAAAAGCATGACATAAAAGCTTAACCTTGCGCTATCCAAGTGTTTGATTATTTTTATATTTCTTACTCCTACAATATACAAAGCATACAAAAGAGCTGAAGCAAGCACTATTCCTATCCCGTATAAATTCAAATTTTCATCAGGATTGCCTTTATATAAAAGTGTGATACCGGTTGATGTTAAAATTATAGCCCCAACAACCGGCAGAGTAATTTTTTCTTTAAAAAACAAAGCCATTATAACAGCAACTATTACCGGATAGATAAAAAGTATTGTGCAGGCTATTCCTGCCCCGATATATTTGAACGCCTCAAAAAGCGTAAGTGATGAAAGAGAAAAAAATATTCCGAGTATTAAAAGCGGCACAAATTCTTTAAAAGAGATTTTGAGTGAAACTTTTTTATGAAATTTAAGCCATGCCCAGTAAATTAAGACCGCAAAAAAATAACGGTAAAACAGCACTGAATTAACACCGATGCCGGCATGGTACAAAGGCAGCCCGAACAGCGGATTAGTTCCGTAACTTGCCGCGGCTATTGCGCCGTTTAATATTCCTGCTGCACGTCGTCGCATATTCTCCTCCTGACAAAAGTCTATAACAAAAACTTTATCTTGCCCAGTATAAATAAAAAAAAGCTATGTACTTTAAGGTGCATAGCTGTTGATTAGGGATATGTGTATCTTAGTCTCTAAGGAGTATGGTTATATATTAGCAAATTGAAAAATTAATTAAATCATTCGTTTTTATGATGTTTTAAATTTTTACTATGTAAAATTATGTAAATTTTTATTACACAAGTAGCATAAAAATGTTTTTACGAGTTATCATGACTTCATCAATACTATTTTTGAAAGGGCATTATAAATGAGAATTTCACCGGTTAATGTTTATAACTATCAATCTCAAAATAATATTCAACCTAAAAAAGCTCAAAATAAACCGCAAATGCAGCAAACATTCACTGCTTTTTATGATGATGACGAGCTTTTTGCGGCTCCGTCAAACGGTTATTCAATTCTTGATTTATTCAAATCCAAAAAGCCTAAAGTAACAAAAGAGGAACAGGAAGAAATTCTTGAAAAATGGGATCCGGATTTAGGTGATATAAGTGACCTTGTAGACCCTAAAAATAACAACTTTGGCTCATTGGAGGATTTATTGCGTGATTATGAAGCCGGAAAACTTGACGAAGAAGATACAAAAGAAGAGCCGGAACCTCCAAGTATTTTTTCTTATGACGAAGATTAATTATCCTTGTTATTTCTGGTAAATTTACGTTTTTTGTGTTATCGTGATATTATAATCGTTAATACAAAGGGAAATAAATGTTTGACAGTCTTAGTGAAAAATTACAGGGAATAATCAGCAAAACACGTAATCAGGAATTAACGCAGGACAATATGCAGGATGCCTTACGTGAAATAAGACGTGCACTTTTGGAAGCTGACGTTAATTTACGCGTAGTTAAGGCTTTTATATCCTCTATCAAAGATAAAGCAGAAGGAGAAAATGTATTAAAAGGAGTTGACCCTTCCCAGCAGTTAGTAAAAATTGTTCACGATGAACTTGTTGAACTTCTCGGTAAAGAATCCAAACCGCTGGATTTGACCGGGCAGCCTAATATAATAATGATGCTCGGGCTGCAAGGATCAGGTAAAACAACATCAAGTGCTAAACTGGCTGTTAAATTAAAAAAAGAAAAACGCACACCGCTGCTTGTTGCATGTGATGTCTACAGACCTGCTGCAATCACGCAGCTGCAAACACTAGGTAAAGAAATTGAAACAGAAGTCTTTACAATACCGGACTGCAAAGATGTGCAACAAATCGTACAAGCGGCTATTGATTATGCAAAAGAAAAAGGATTTAACACCTTAATTCTCGATACTGCCGGACGTTTACAGATAGATACAGACATGATGGCAGAACTTTTACTGATTGACAGAATTTTTCATCCAAACGAAAAACTGTTGGTAATAGATGCCATGACCGGTCAGGAAGCTGTTAATGTTGCCGAAAACTTTGATGCGCAGCTCGGTTTAACCGGACTTGTACTCACAAAACTCGACGGCGATTCCCGCGGCGGGTCAGCATTGAGTGTTGCCTATTGTACCGGCAAACCTATTAAACTGACAGGAACAGGTGAAAAACTTAATGCTCTTGAGGATTTTTACCCTGAAAGAATGGCAACAAGAATTTTAGGCATGGGAGATATTGTTTCATTTGTCGAACGCGCGCAGGAAGTCTTTGACGAAAAGCAGGCAATGGAACTACAAGAGAAAATGCAAAAATCCGAGTTTTCATTTGAAGATTTTCTAAAACTGCAAAAACAGATGAAAATGTTCGGTTCAATTGATCAGATCTTAGGCATGATACCCGGTATAAATATCGGACGCGATGACAGGCAGAAAATCTCCCACGAAGGTGAAAAACAATTTAAAAAGATTGAGGTTATCATACAGAGTATGACTCCTGAAGAACGCCGCAATCCTAATTTGATGAACTCAAGCCGCAAAAAACGTCTTGCAAAAGGTACAGGATTAGGGCAGCAGGAAATAAATCAATTCATATCTCAGTTTGAACAGATGCGCGTTATGATGAAAAGCGTCGGCGATATGAAAGGTTTAATGGGTAAAATGAGCAGCGCCGGAAACAATTTCCCTGATCTTAGCCGGCTTGGCGGTTTTGGAAAAAACAAAATGGGTAAGCATGCAGTGAATAAAGCCATGGCTATGATGAGAAGATTTAAGTAAAACGTCATATAACTTTATATTTGTTGAATTAGCTGACGAAATACTATAAAATAATTGTACTTAATTAACAAAAGGGGTATATATGAGCAACATACAAAAACGTATCTTAATAGTTGATGACGATGATGAAATAAGAGAATTATTAGAATTTGATGTTGCCCAGAGCGGGTATTTTGTTGATACGGCAAAAGACGGATTAGAAGGGCTTAATAAAGCCTTAAATAATACTTATGACTTGATTTTGCTTGATGTTATGATGCCTAAAATGAACGGTTTTGACGTTTGTAAAAATATCAGGCAGGCAAAACTTGCAATACCGATTTTGATGCTTACGGCGAAAGGTACTATTGATGACAAAACAGAAGGCTTTGACTGCGGGGCTGATGATTACCTCGTTAAACCTTTTGATATTCAAGAAGTGCTATTAAGAATACGCGTTCTGCTTAGACGTAATAGCGTGGAGGATAACAATTCTCTCTCCAATGAAATACTTAAGGTTGGTGATATTGAAATTTCACCCGAAACCCTTGAAGCTGTAATAGTTAACAAACGCGTTAAGCTTACACCCACTGAATTTGAAATATTATACTCTTTAATGCAGCATTTCAATCATCCGGTAACTCTTGCCACTCTGCTCGATGAAGTCTGGGGATATGACAGCAATGAAGATGTCAGAATGTTGAGAGTTCATGTCGGAGGATTACGAAATAAAATTGAGCCTGATACCAAAAATCCGAGATATCTGCATACAGTGACTAATGTCGGCTATAAGTTGACACCATTTGTAGGAGAATAATTTTGGTTGAATTGTTTAAATTTAAAAGATTAAAAATCGTAGAACAAATCGCCATCGTACTGTTTTTTTCAGTGCTTATTCCTATGACCATAAGTGCTTTTGTAATAAACAATATTAACCAGCAGGCTGTCCGGCATCAATTAAGAGAAGCAGCTGTCTTAATTGCAAGCATGGTGTCTGATGAAACTGACTTTTTCGCAACAACAGTTACCAACAATCTAAATCAGCTTGTCTTTTCTCTTGACTACATACCAACATATAAGCAAAAGCAAGTTTATCTGAGCGAAGTTGCCAAAAATTTTGTTGACTGTGAAAGCATAAAAATCATAAAAAACAAAGATGAATTAGATAAATTATACAAAGACAACCGCGCAAACGGGAAAACAACCCTGCATGTTTCTATGAAAAACGGCTCCTATCTTGTTGCAACTTACAGGCTGGAAAATCTCAAAGAAGAATTGTTTCGTTCCCTAAAAGATGATAAACGACAGATTTATGTCATGACTAATGACGGCACTCTCATTGCTGCTCACAACTACACAGAAGATGTATTTAAAGATTCCATTTCTCTTTTGCCTGAAAAAATGCAGTATGATACTCCGGTAATCTTTGGTGATGTTAAAAACCAGCCGCTTGTTTATTTCAGAAAAGCAGATCCGCAAATAACGATTATCGTAAACACAACCGAACGTATTACAAAAAAAGCAATTCTCAACGGTCGTTATAAGATTATCGTCTGTTCGCTTGCCGCGTTCTTTACAATTATTTTTGTTTCAGCTCTATACACATATTATCTGTATATAAACATAAGACAGTTATTTAAAGGTATAATCGCAATTTCAAAAGGTAATTACGACCGCCAGATAAGGCTTTTGACAACAGCCTTCACACCGCATGAAATTGTGTTTCTGGCTTTTGAATTTAACCGCATGGCATCTGAAATACGTAAATCCTACATCCAATTAAAGAAAAACAACAAAGAATTAAAACAATTAAATGAATTTCGCTCAAACCTAATTGATACAGTAAGCCATGAATTACGCACACCTCTGACAAGTATTCAAGGTTATACAACGCGGCTTATGAGGCAGGATATTGTTATTGATGAAGAAACCAAACAAAAATCTTTACGTATAATCAAAGAGCAATCCGAACGTTTGAAAAGATTAATTGAAGATTTGCTTACAATACCGGATATCGAAGGCATGCGGCTGCGTACAACCTGCGAATCCGTCTGGCTGCCGGAAATTCTTGAAGAATCCAAAGTTTTGATAAAAAACAAAGACCACAAAGAAATAATATTCAATATTCCTGAAGATTTTCCGCAATTATGGGCAGACAAAGACAGATTGATTCAGGTATTTGTCAACCTTTTGGAAAACGCTGCAAAATACGCTCTTCCTGATACAAAAATAGTTGTCGACAGTTATGTAAAAGGTGATGATGCCGTAATTTTAGTAAAAAATGACTGTGAAGTTATTCCTGAAAAAAAATTAAAGCAGCTATTCGGCAAATTTGTCCGTCTTGATGATAATACCACACGTACAACACGCGGTACAGGACTCGGATTGTTCATTGTTAAGGGATTAATAGAAGCTATGAATGGAAAAATAAAACTTTCATCTACAGAAGAATGTGGTTTTTGCGTTGAAGTCACATTACAGCTTGACATGTCAAAAACAGGAGTTTCATAATGCAAAGAGCTATTGCCGCTGCACTTAAAGCCAAAGATGAAATCCCTGTAGGGGCTGTTATAGTCCAAAATAATGAAATTGTTGCATCTGCCTGTAATCAAAAAGAAAAATTAAATGATGTAACCGCGCATGCAGAAATACTTGCCTTACGGCAGGCGGCAGAAAAGTTAGGGCGCTGGCGGCTTGAAGATTGTGTCATGTATGTTACACTGGAACCCTGTCCAATGTGTGCATGGGCTATTTTACAGGCAAGACTAAAAGCTGTGTATTTTGGAGCTTACGATACAAATTACGGTGCCTTAGGCTCTGTAATTGATTTAAGAAATCCGGCTAATTCCAAGATGAAAGTCTATGGCGGAATTATGGAAAATGAGTGTAAAAAACTTTTAGATGATTATTTTAGTAATATGCGGGGGAAAATCCTATCATAAAACTTTTACAAGAGTATCCTTAATTAAATTATAAAATTCCGGTGAAATTTTATGATAATCCGCAAAGTTAACGATATAAGGAATAAGGCTCTGATCAAATTCAAATTTGAGTTTAGACAAAACATTCCATGGCATTTCCTCTTCACCTTTTATTAAAATATCCAGATCTGATGCCCTTGTGAAATCCCCGTTAGCTCTTGAGCCGTAATAATAAAATTCATAAGGATAATTTTTTAAAATATCTTTTATAATACTTTCTTCCTTTTCGTTTATTCCAGGGATCATTTTACCTCCAATTTTTCTATTAAATAACGCACATCTTCAATAAAATCAGGTATTATCTTGACTATATCATATGTTTCTTTAAGATTGTATTCATGAGAAGTTACATTTCTTTTTTCTCTGTATAAAATCCAATTGTCAAAATTTTTTATAAAGCCGAGTCCATACATTTCTCTAAAAATATTATTTATTGTAAGTTCCTTATCCGGCTTATCATACTCTTTTTTAAGATACTTATTCATTATTTTTTTTGCACATTCATAAGTATATTCAAAACGCTTTATGCAAGAATCCTTTATATAAGTTTGAATTTTTTCATCAGTTTGTAATAAATAATCATTATAACATTCTTCTAATGTATTAAAACTATCTTTTAATATATTTATGTTAATTTCTTTTGACATAAATTTCTCCTATTGCTATTTTATCGCATTTATTTGAATATTGCAAATTAAATTTTACAAAATTACATTTTATTGCTAATATAAATATATGATAACAAAGATAGCTATAGAAGAATTAGTGCGGGAGTACGAAACAGCGAATTTTATAAAGGATGATCCGGTACAATTTCCACACAGATACAACAGAAGCCGACAAGACAGTGAGATAGCGGGATTTATTGCTTCATTGCTTGCCTATGGCAACAGAAAAGTATTTATCAAAAAACTGAATGAATTATTTTGTGATATAGCCCAAAATGAACCGTATAATTTTATAATGAATTTTGAACCGGGAGTTCTTGGAAATTTCAATTACCGTTTTGGAACAACCGATGATTTTGCGCAAGTGTTTAAGATTATGCGTAATTTGTATGAAAAAGACGGAGGACTTGAGGCGCTTTTTAAATACGGGTATAAAAATCCTCAGGAAGGCAATATGTTTATACCGGTATGTGATTATTTTTATTCACGTGCAGCTGACAAGGCAGGTCAAGGTTTTTATTTTATGATACCAAATCCGCGAAATGGCGGCGCTATGAAAAGAATGTGTATGTATTTACGCTGGATGGTTCGCAAAGGAGTTGTGGATCTTGGATTGTGGAATTTTATACCGGCATCGGAACTTCTTATACCGCTGGATGTGCATGTAGGAAGAATTTCACGAGAAATGGGACTTTTAACGCGTAAAGCAAACGATTTTAAAGCGGTTTTGGAGTTGACTAATAAATTAAAAGAATTTGATGCGCAGGATCCCGTAAAATATGATTTTGCAATGTTCGGGTACGGTGTAACTCATAAATAGATGTTTAAAGGGGCGCGGCTTTTTAAGCCGCGCCCCTTTTCTATTATAATATCTTTTATTCACCTAAATTCAATTTAGAGAACTGAACGATTTTATTTTTACCGCGTTTTTTAGCGTTATAGAGAGCATGCTCAGCATAGCGGATTATAGTATTTGCATCTTCTTCGGTATTTTCAAGACACGGATAAGTTGAAATACCTCCGGAAATCGTAATCGGGTGTCTTTCTTCTTCGCCCGCCGGAATAAATTCCATTCTTTCAATATCGCGTCTAAATCTTTCTGCGAAAAGGAAAGCGTTATCTTCAGAGGTGTTAGGGAGGATGAGAAGAAATTCTTCATCACCGTAACGAGTTAGGATATCCTCTTTTCTGATAAGTTGTTTTAATTTGTCAGCAATAGAGCGTAGTAGAACATCACCCCATTCATAGCCATAAATATCATTTACAACCTTGAAGAAATCAAGGTCAAAGAGCAGACAAGATAGCTTGTTTCCGTAACGTTTTGAGCGTGAAATTTCTTGTTCCAGGCGTTCTTGTAGATATTTGCGGTTATGCAGCCCGGTTAGTTCATCGGTTGTTGAAACTACTTTGATTTTATCGCGTAATTCTTTAATTTTGAGTAAACATTTAGCGCGAATAACGAGTTCAAGGTTATCGACTGGTGTTTTAATAAAATCAAAGGCAACAGATCTAACAGTAGAGCCTTTAAAAACTTCACCTATAAAGAGAACAGGGACTTTAAATTTAAGCACCATAAGAACATCTTTTATATCAGGAACATTTTCAATAACTATTAATCCCGGATTAAGGGTTTCATAATCTCGTATATTAGCAGCATCTTCAATTCTGACATTAGATTCATCAATTTGCGCAAGCGTATCAGCGAGAGTTGAGACCTTTTTGTCAGTATAAACAACAATATTTTTCATAAATCTATCCTCATTTTCAGGATAATAATAACATATTTAGCTGATTAAATCAAGTATATGAATAAAAGAACAGAAAAAACTAAGAAAAGGGTTGATTTTAAATTTTTTTTATATTAAATTAGTACATGCGGGCAGATAAGGGTTGCTAGCACAGGTGGTTAAAGCACACTGCCGCATAAAAACAATCTTGGGGATTGTTTTTATGAGAGGTAAGATTACCTGATTTAACGAAAAGTTTGACAAATTAATAGGATTATATTGATAAGGGCTGCTAGCTCAGGCGGTTAGAGCGCACCCCTGATAAGGGTGAGGTCGGTGGTTCGAGTCCACTGCGGCCCAGATAAAAGAGAGGTAAGGTTTTTCCTTTACCTCTCTTTTATTTTGCAGTAGTAGGGCGAAAAGCACTATTGTGGTTCGTAATAGGTTTCTGGGACATTGAGACAGAGAAAATTTAATAAAAAATCAAACAGACAGCACGATTGAGGCTGTTTTTTAGTATTGAGATGTATGGGACATTTTTTGCACTCAAGTACTCATTTCTTGCACTCTTTTGCACTCCATTTACAAATTTTTTAAACCACATTAGGCTAAAATCGCCTCGGTGTTTGAAGTTAAGTCAAGTGCAAGAAAGTGCAAAAAGTGCAATTTTATTTTTGCTTGTAAATTGAGATACCACAAATTATTAACGAGATTGAAATAATTCCAAAAATTATATATACTGTAAAAATAGTAGAAATTTATAAGACTTAAAGTAATTATGATTGAAATTACGTTAGATTTATTAATAAAATATTTAGGTCCACCAGAAAGAAAAAAGGGATCCCAATATGTATGGCAATGCCCGTACTGTTTAGATAGTCATAAAGACAATTTGACATATAATGCTCAAAAAGGTATTGTGTATTGTTTTGCTAGCGAAGGGGAACA
>CALUQJ010000060.1 GCA_944322865.1 Candidatus Gastranaerophilales bacterium | reverse complement strand
GCGTCCAAACGACACACCCTACTGATTATTCTATACTTCCTCGGTAATTGGTTTTTCATATTCCCATTATACACTATAGCTCTAAAAATTTCAAGTCCGGTTTTGTCAACTTTCTTCACGTTTTATTGACTAGCGTTTTTATTTATCCTAATCTAATAGCAGAGGAAATGAAGTGGAGATCTTCAACTGTAGCCGCAGCCGTAATAGTCGGAACACTCGAAGAAAAGCTTGGGTCACGTGCTTTTTGACCTTAGGTAACATCTTTTTTTCAGTGTCCTCTAAGAATAGAGGATTTTTTAATGTCATTTGCAGCAATACAAACGAATAGCGCAAGAGTTGGAACTTGTCCGCACGGATTACCGCTTGGAGCATGTCCGATTTGTAACGGTATGGGCGGAGGAGGCGGTATGAGAAAAGCCGATTTTTCCGCAAAACCCGGTGAAATGAGTTGGAATGAATGTGCTGCTATCGGTGCGTTTCTAAAAGCTCAACAAAATGCTAAACTTGCAAGAGAACAAGATGCTCTCAATTTTGTACAAAATATTCAGGCTTTTCAGCAGACAATGACCAATGCGCATCAGCGTTTAACCTCACTTGCGCAGTTTTTTACGGCAAATACACCTGCAATAATTGCAAAACCAGTTAATTTTGTGCTTAATACTGTTCTTGCAAACACTATTAATATATTAAAGAACATGCCGGCAACAATTACAACGACATTACAAAATATCTCACAAAAACTCGCAGATATATCCGATAAATTAACCGCTGTATATGGTGAATTAAAAGCCGCTGTACAGAAAAAAGTATCGGAAACGCTTAACGAACTTAAGAAAAAAGTTAAATCATTATTTGCGATATTCAGCCCGCTGGATGCTGATAATGACGACAAGCAGATTGATGAAACTAAAAAAGCCTTTGAATTAAAGACTTTTATACATCATATGTATAAAAAGTTAACAGGCGAAAATAAAAAGGATTTACAGGATGAACATAACACCGTTTCATGATAATGAAACAGCCAGACAGCAGAGAAATTTAACCACAACGCAAAAACGCGCTAATTCCAATACTAAAGAGGGCGTTCTTGTGAATAACTTTATAAAAGATACTGATACCTGTGTTAACCTTGATAACACTGTTGATACACTGATTATATCAGATCGGGTCAAGCTGCCGCAAAAGCTTAATGAAGATAAAATAGTTAAAGACAAAACACTTTTACCGATAAGTGGTGCAGCGTTGGGTGTAATGGGAGTATTCGCCGGAATTACGGCGTTTATCAGTCATAACACAAAAATTGCAACTAATATGGCAAAAAATATGATTAAAGAAAAATGGCTCCCGACTCTAACACGTAATATATCTATTAACGATGAAACATCACAAGCTATTTTTCAGATGGTTACAAACCCTAATCGCAAAACCATTATTGCTGGTGTCGGTGTGTTTTCGCTCACTGCAACTGCTTTTATGGGAAAAACCTTTTTTGACGGGTTTAAAGATATCTGGGTTAAAAAGCGTGAAGCAGATATCCAAAAAAACTTGCAAGAACAGCTTATTGATGTAGAAACCCAGTCGTTTTCCGGTAAAATCCAGATTATACGTAACACCCTGTCCGACAAAGCAAAAGAGTTAAATAAATATATAGTGGAAGAAGATGAAGCAATTCTCCCGAATTTTGGCAAATCAACACAAATTGCATTTATGGGCGGTAAACAGCAATCGCATAATGAAAAAAAATCAAGTCCACTCGCGTTTTTTGCGCTCGGGGCGGCAACTGTTGCCGGAATTATAGGGCTTTCTTATCTGTCTTTAAAAAATTTAAGTAGAAGTAAAGGGCATTTAAGAGATTATATATCTTATACTGAGGACATTATCGGCAAAGTTGTCAAAAATTCAACAGAGCAAACAAGAAAGCAGGACAGTGAAAATCTTGCATTTTTATTCCAGTCAATAGACGCTTCACCAGAAACGATTAAACGTCTTATGGAAGGGATTAAGTGGGAAAAACCTGAATCAGTGACGGAATTTATAAAAAATACGGTTTCCAAAATACAGACTTCTGCTGTAAAAGTAAATTCACACATTGGTGGTGACGGAACGCCAAAACCTGCGTTTTCATCGTTTGTAGATGATTACAGGGCGTTTTTATACAACTGGCTTTTAGATACTGATAATGCGCAATTCCGTCAGCTATTCTTCGGAATGACCGGCGCAGCAGCTGTATCTTATGGCGGTAAGCTTGTCGGAGATGCCATAAAAGAAGTTCAGGTCAAGAAAATCAATGCGCAAACAGAGCTTGATTTGCAAAAACGGCTTGTATCAACCGAGTTACGCAACTTTAAATCCAAAAAAGATGCGGCAATTCAGCCACTTATGGAGGAATTCTATAAGCAGGTACAGAACGGCAAGCCTAAAGAGCAGCTTAAAACAATGGCGGACAACATTCTGTTTGAAGTCAAAAACGGTCCGCCGTTTGTATATTCTTAGGAAGACGTTAAGACGCTAAGACGTTAGGACGTTAAGTTCGTATCAGTAGTTAAATATATGAGAATTTTTAAAAACGATTAGAGATATTAAAATAGTGAGTAAATTATAAAATGAGTGTTCAATCAGTAAATATACCTGTCAATAAAGTTACGATTTCTCCATATATGGATTATTATAATACGAATAAGCCATATATATATTCATTAACGAACTTATCGTCTTATCGTCCTAGCGTCTTAACGTCTTCATACCCGAACTACTGTTCCTTTAACCAGCCTAAAGTAGATTACTTTGTTAAACAAAAGGAGCAGGCGCTGCCGTATTTGACAGATATTCTCCAACACTCCAATAATGAGGCGCAAATAACAGAAACATTATATATAGTAGACAGAATGATTGAAAACGGCACTAAAGGCGTTGATAAGATGTATCCGACTCTTTCCCGCTTTAATAATACTAATTCACCGTTCATACAGACATTTCTTGCCGGAATATACAGAAAAATACAGGTTCCGGACGCCTTTGGACCATTAGTTGCCATGTTAATTCGTAATTCTGTTAACCCGCCGCAAACAAATTTCGATCCGAATGAAGAAGTCGGAGGAGCAATACTGGCGTACCTTTCAGACCGTTTTAGACATTGATAAAAAAAGTCAATTGTAACAATTTCGTAACATGATTAAAGACATGTTTAAAGTTTTCAAAAACATGTGCCGACATGAAAAATACGAGTTACAAAACAAATGAAAGGAAGACAGAATTATGGGAATGGCAGCATCACAAGCAAGATTTTTAGGCTTGACAGCAAGGAAGACCAATCTTGAATTTGAAGGCCAACAGATTAACCAACAAAGAACAGCTTTGTCAAATAAATCTGCTAACTACTATAATGACTTGTTAGGTATGTCTGTTCCTGTTCCTCCTTCTGTCGACAACTATACAAAAACAGTTTACTCATTCGAGGACGGTGCATTAACCAACACAATCACAAGTATGATAGCAAAAGGTAACGGCAACTATACAGTAAGTTACTTAAGACAATGGGTGGATGATTTCTCAGCAGTATCAGCAGCAACAAGTATTATTACAAAAAATGGCGGTACTTATTCAATCGGCGGTACTCAACTGAGAATTATGACAGGTAATACTCCGACTGACGCAGAAATTAAAGCTGATCCTTACTTAACAGAATTAAAGCAGGATGGACAGCTCGCAGGTCTTGTAGCTGAAGAAAAAGAGTACATTACTCTCTTAAACAATAAATACAATGGCGGTGACCAGCAAGGTAAATGGTACGTAAGATACGTACAAGATACCACAACCGGCGATTGGACTCCTTACTTCTACAAAGAAGATGATGTAACAGGACCAAATACAGTATATGACCAAAACGGTTCATCTCTGTCTAACATCCCTTGTTATACAATCGGCAGTGAACAAAAACAAGAAGAAGTTAAGGCTGTTCCGAATTGTAAGGTTGAAAAAGACTCTACAGGACGTTACATAAGCATTACAATCCCTGACGGTAACGGTGATCCTATCACTTATGCATTGACTACCAATACAACTACTGACCAGGCTGCTTATGAAGACGCTATGAACCAGTACGAATATGATAAACATCAATACGATCAAGCTATTGACGAAATCAACGCTAAAATTGAAATCGTTCAGGCTGAAGACAAAAACTTAGAATTGAGATTGAAACAACTCGATACTGAACAAGATGCAATCCAAACAGAAATGGATTCAGTATCAAAAGTTATCGAAAAGAACGTTGAATCTACATTCAAAACCTTCGGTTAATACCTAAAGCTCTGATGCATAAGATTTATAAATAATATTCTGACTGTGTCAGAGAGGTAATCGGGGTGACGATTAAAACCGTCTAAACAAAAACTATACACAGTTACATCAAATAAATGTACAAGTGTTACAAAATTCCTTTCCCTTTTTCCTTTTTCCTATTGATTTTCCAACGACCGGCTTACGCTAGTCGTTTTTTTTATTTATTAAACATAGTTTTCCTGATATAATATAACCATGAAAGATTATCAAAAAATATCAGAACTTGTTAAAGCAGACTTAGACATTATTATAAAAGGCTTGTGCGCAAAGTTGAATTTGCAGGAACCTATCCATAATCAGGTAAAAGATTTTCTTTATGCTCCGGCAAAACATATAAGACCCTTGCTCGCTATCCTTTATTTGAAAGCCTGCAAAATAGAATTAACAGAAAATCATTATAAACTTTTGACAGCAATTGAACTTGTGCATAACGCCTCTCTTATCCACGATGATGTGATTGATAATGAGGAACTCAGACGTTCCCGTAAAACCCTAAATACAACCTTCACTCCTAAAATTGCAGTTGTTGCAGGAGATTACCTTCTTGCCTGCGCGGTAGATTATATTAAAGAACTCAAAAACTTAGAAGTTCTTGATATTTTTATCAAAACACTTGCTAATATGTGTAAAGGTGAATTTACACAGTATTTTAGTCTTAACAAAATCCCCGATATGGATGAATACCTTTACAAAACCGAACAAAAAACAGCAAAGCTATTTGTGGCTGCATTAGAAGGGTGTGCTATATTATCAAAAGGTATTAACCGCGATTACGCAATTGAATTTGCAAAAAATTTCGGCATAGCTTTTCAGATTAAAGATGATCTGAGCAATATAGTGACAAGCAATACAGATGTTCAAAACGGAATTTATACCGCACCGATAATTCTTTCCGGCAGTGTTGACAATCCGGCTATTGAAAAAACATATACTTTGTTGAATAATTATATTGAGCTTGCGCGGGTTAATCTTAAACCGATTGAGGATAATATTTACAAACAAGCTTTATTAGAACTAACGGAAATTTACAAAAAATGACAAAAGAATACCTTAAAAATTTATATGAAAAATACAAACCTGCAATAAAAGAAACAATAGATACTGTTGTTTTTGTTGTTGTTGCAATAATCATTATAAAATTTTTTATAGGCGAAATCCGCTGGATACCTTCGGGTTCAATGCGTCCAACAATCGTTGAAGGCGACAGAATTTTTGTGGAAAGGTATTCCAGATTTTACTCAACACCTAAACGCGGAGATATCATGGTTTTTTATCCGCCGTTTGAAGAATTGAAAAATACGCCGTGGAAAGTTTTTGCTCGACTTACAGGTTTTTTCTGTAAAGATGTGGCTTATATCAAACGCGTTATAGGACTGCCGGGAGAAAAAATTGAGATAAAAACAGATGAAACCGGCAAATCATTTGTTTATATAAATGACAAAAAGCTGAATGAACCTTACATCAGCAGTGTATATGATTATTCATACTGCACGGAAGAAATGTTTTGCGGACCTTTTGTAATCCCTGAAGGCGAATATTTTATGATGGGTGACAACCGCGGTAATTCAAAAGACAGCCGTTACTGGGGAACTTTACCTGTTGACAGGTTTGTTGGACGCGCAACTTTCTTGTTCTGGCCATTTACTCACGCAAAAAAGTTTGATTAAACTTTAAAATAACAAGTGATAATATTTCATATAGTCAGCCATTATTGTTGAACTGGTAGCGTTTGCCATATTCGCTTTAACAGTTTGCTCACTATCGGTTTCTGATATGCTTTTAACCTTCTGATTTTGCTCTTTTTGCTGGGTTTGCGCCTGTTCGGTTTTAAGGTTATCCACATATTCCTGAACAGTAGCTTTAATTTCTTCTATTTTTGCTTTATCACTCGCAAAATCACCCGTTGATTTAACGCCTGCTTCTTCAAGATCTTTAAGTATTTGATTCCATTCACTATAATTAACAACAGTTGTGCCCTGCGCCTGAGCAGCTGCCTGTGCACGTTCCAGTTCTTCAAGTGATTTGATGTCTTCTACTTTGTAAGCCATTATAAAGCACTCCTGTAGTTATCCTCTATATATACTAAGTATATTATTCCCGTAAAAATTCAGAAGAATGCATTATTGTAACAATGCTTAACAATATTGATTTTGAAATACAATCTCCTCCAATCGTATGATTTTATGTTTTACGCATATATTTTTTTGTTCTTGTGACGTATAATTTATATAGTTATGTTGACTTTTAAAAAAACATAATTAAATAGATACTTGTAGTAGATATTAAATTTTATATAATCAGGAGAATTGCTTATGGGTATGGCAGCTTCACAAGCCAGATATCTGGCATTAACAGCAAGAAAGACAAATGTTGAATATGAAGGACAGCAGGTAAACCAGGCGCGTACAGCCCTTGCAAACCAGAGTGCAAATACTTTTAATGATTTACTTGCATTGGAAGTTCCGACAGCTCCTAGTACAAATGATTTTACGACTGTCCAATATTCCTATGAAGACGGTACGGTTGGCGAAACAATTACAGAAATGACTCCGCTTAACGATGATCCTAATTATAATTACATGGTAACGCACTACCATTATTCAGATGTGTTCACAGGTGTTCAGTCAATGAAAACCAACCCGCAGGTGGTTATGGAAATTGAACCGGTAGAAAATACTGTTGATCGTGTTAATATTACCCAAGATCCTACAACTAATGAATATTTAATTAACGGTCAGCCTGTTCAGGATTACAATGCTCTGGATAACGAACAGAGTGATTCACTAAATCAAATTTTTGAAAAATATCCTGAATTTGAAGAAAATGTTGATCCTGCCGATATCGGTTATTATTTAGATGCTGACAATAACATGCATTTCTTTGATAAAACCCAGTTAACCGG
Source organism: Candidatus Gastranaerophilales bacterium (assembly GCA_944322865.1). Taxonomy (GTDB): domain Bacteria; phylum Cyanobacteriota; class Vampirovibrionia; order Gastranaerophilales; family Gastranaerophilaceae; genus CALUVH01. Next base: position 3,460 of record CALUQJ010000060.1, on the reverse strand, counting down.
TACTGATAATCTTACAGATTATTATATTAATCAAGGTACACCAACTTATGTCGGTAACTGCGAACTTCAGGCTTATGAAGATTTGCTTAATGATCCGGATGTAAATTATGAAGATTTAAAAGAAGCAGTTGCTCAGATTAAAGAAGATTGGCCTGATACAAATTTTGCACTGGCAGAAGATAAAGATATTTATACCTGGGAATATCAAGGCAAACGCTACTTTGCTTGTCGTGAAGATTTATACGCAAGTGCAATATCCGGCCCTGACGCAACTTTACCTACAGAAAATCAGGATAAGTTGACTTATTACAATGCGCAGGATGTTAAGACCAAAATTGAACGTACAGAAAAAGCATTTGTAGATTTTGATGATCAAGGTCGCGCAGAAAGCATAAGATTTGAAAATTCATCACTAACTTATGCTCTCAAAACAGAAACTATAACTGATGAAGCAGCTTATCAGGATGCGATGAATCAATACAACTATGAACGAGATGTTTATGAAAAAGCAATAGAAGATATCAACGCTAAGACAAAAGAAATTCAAGAACAAGACAGAACTCTTGAATTGCGTCTAAGACAACTTGATACAGAACAAGACGCACTGCAAACAGAAATGGAGGCAGTTAAGAAAGTTATTGAAAAGAATATCGAATCTACATTCAAGACATTCGAATAAGGATTATATATTTAAAAAGAGGTATATATGGCTTACAAAAACGACAGTTATCTGGTAATAGCAAATAAATTCGGGTCAGCAAGCGGTGATGCCAAAGCTGTTTTGTTTGAAACCTATGACAAACTACGCGATTTAACAGTATCCGGAAGTGGTCAGGGGACAGGTTTTGAAGCAACCGGCGGATTTTTGTACAGTTTGGCAAGTATGTTGGCACCGTCATCATTTGCAACAGTATTTGGCGGCTCAGATTCAATGAACATTCCTGGAACATCTTACAATTCAAGTTTTTCCGGCAGTACCTCATTCGGTATTGATTCATTGTACAATTATTCAGGATTTCCCGGCGGCGCCGCACCTATATCCTGGGGATTAGGAAGCGGAACAGCAACCGGCGGAGCAGCAAATATTTACGGCTGGGGTACAGATACCGGAGTAGCAACAGGCTATGCCTCAAATATGGGTGGTATAGCGGACATCGCAAGTGCCGCAGCCTATGGTGTAGGGGCTGCTAACGGTTATGGCTTTTTTGCCAAAAACATTGTTCTACCGGTTGCCGGTGTAATTTCCGGCTGGGGCGGCATTATGCAGGCGGCAGCGCCTTATCTGGGTGAATACGGTTTGCCGGCTCTTGTTATGGGTAACTTAATGCAGGGTACAACTTCTTCTGCTCTTGCAGCTTATCAACGCGTAACTGGTAATATCACCGCTAACGCTGATACAATACTTTCTAACAAGGTGCGTAACATTGAAACTGTCTGCAAAATGCTTGACACTCAAGGTGATGTTGTTAAAAAGATGCTTAAAGAATCTATTGATGGTGACAGTAAAGCCATTCAAAACTTGTAATATTTTGTGTAAAATTATATTACAAAAAAATATAAAATTGGCTTATTCATTAAAGTTTAAGCCAATTTTTTCGTAATATAAAATAAGTAATGTAGTTCCCTGACAGTTGATAATTTAGACCTGCTGCATGATTAAGACATGTTAAGAAAAATATACCAAATCTGGCAATAAATTCAAAATAACGGTTTTATTATATGTAGGTCTAAAGTTGTAAAGGAGAAAAATGCTTCGTGAAACTTTAGAGATGAATATAAAAAGGTTGATAGACTTTTTGATATATTCGAGAAACTTCATAATAAGGAAAAATCCTATAAAAGCCATGATTAATTCAATAGTCGACGGCTTGAAAGATTTTCTTACAATGAAGAAAAAGTTAAAGATGGCACAGTACAGGTTAAATTATCACCGTCATCAGTTTCATAAAATGGAGCAGTTGATAGCCGAGAACAACCAGCATAGTTTCCTGAAAGGCAGTCATCTTAACGAAACCAGATAAAGGGAAAAATTATGGGAATACTCGTTGCGACATTACGATTGCAATATCTTATCCAGTCCAAATCAAATTTGGAGTATAAGATACAGTTGATTACGCAATCCAAATTAGGATTGATGCAATCAACCAATGAGTTAATGGCTGTCGGTAACGATTATGATCCTGATTCTCCAATAGTTAAAACATTGCAGCAACGACAGGCTAAGTTGAAGGTTTTGGAAGCACAATTAGATGCTCAAATGCAACAGTATCAAAACCAGTTAAAAGCTGTCGAAACAGAAATAGAATCCGCAAAAGGTATCATTGATAAGAATATTGAACATTCATTTAAATACTAAATAATCACCTGAATAAAGAACACCCAACAGGTGTGTGCTTAAGAATGAAATCTTAATTCACAGTCTAAACTTACCAATTTGTTCTTGTTAAGATCTGTTTAGCTTTCTGGTTGAACATCTTGTCTTTGTACCAGATACCTTTAAATTTACCGTCCGGTTCATATATATACTGAACATCTTTGGAATCTACATAGACCGCACTTTCTAAAGATCCGTTTGCACGGTATTTTTTTGTGTAATATGGAAATTCCGGATAATTCTCACTGGTTTCGTCAACATATCTCAACCGTCCCAGTGCATCATAATAATAAGTGTTTTTTAGGTTGTTTTTATACTGTATTGCATAAATCATCAAAATACCGCCTCTTGTGTGGAATGCACAGATGTTATAATCTTTTGTTTCGGTAAAGCCTTCTGCTGCCAGCATGTAATGCTTTTGATGATCTTTATCTTTTAGTAATTCAGAATATTTTTCTCTAAATTCTTTTTTTGTATAACCGGTTTCAGAGTCAGCAAAGACAATGCTTTTATAGTTTTCAACAGCCGCATCTCTTTGTTCTTGTGTAATTGTCAGCCAGTCAAATGTCACTCCGCCCTGTAAAACTGTATCCTCCGCAAAGCTTGCTGCCCCAAGGATTATCACTGCTAATGTTATTAAAAATCTCTTCATAATCTTATCTCCCTATTATATTATAAACAGTAAAATATTAAATTTGTCAATTTTGTAAAGCCGCTGATATCAAAGCTTTCACAAGCTTGCAAAATCAATAGTCTAACATATTGTAACAAAAAATTAACAAAAAATTTTGAAAAATTTAAAAATTTTCTTGACTAAAAATATTGATGTAATAATATAAAAGAACATGTAAAAGTAAAGTTGGGAGAAGTGTGTCCAAATCACACCATAACCCGCCGAAATTATAAAAGTTTATTTGCCTGAAAGCTTGGTAAATAAAAGGTTAACAGCCTCAAGTTAGATTTTTAAAATTGAAATAAAAACAATTTTTATATAGTACGTACACCATTTATAGACGAGGTGAATTGATGTCTAACACAAAATATGCAAAAAGAGTAACTCCAATGGGTATCCCGCATACCAGATTG
>CALUQJ010000059.1 GCA_944322865.1 Candidatus Gastranaerophilales bacterium | reverse complement strand
AAACAATTTTTCTTTAGGTAAATTAAGATATGCTATTATTGACTGTATCGGAAATTCTATATTGATATACTGGTTATCAAATTTACTTTGTCCGTATATGAAATTTTCATCTATAACTTGATTTGTATCTTCCGGAAATTGCCAGATTATTTCATCATCAAGTTTTACTTGAAAAAATCTTAAAGTTATTTCACTCCGGTTCGTTTTCTTTCTTAGAGGACTATAATTAAAAGATATATTTAAGTTCGGAGCCATAATATCTTTTAGCCTTTTCTTTAATTTGTACCAGTGATGTTTTTCCATATCATGTTCCTTGTATTTTTATTATGATATATACCTATGTCAGAATTAGTCATAGTTGAAATAGCTGTAACTGCATATTCTGTTTTTGATTGTTATTTTTTGTTTCAATAAGTTCATGTTTGTTGTTAGTATTGATTTTTTGAAGTTTATACTCAATCCCGCTCAGAAAATAAAACGGAGTAAAAAGCACCTGTTGAAATTTCAATGTCAACGTGTTGCCCTGTATTACTTTTGCAGGAATACCAAACAGTGTTAACTGAATGTATGCCATCATAAAGCTCATTTCATCTATATCAATAGCTTCCACATACAAGTGTTTTTGATAATTAAATTTATGTTCTTTCATTGTTTCAGCAAAAGCAATAATCATACCGCCGCTTCCGCAACAAGGTTCGGAAAGTGTTATCAGATGATTATTCGCAATCTTTTGAGAAATTTCGAGTTCTGAAAAATTTATTTCTGACATGAATTTACTTACTGTGTACGGCGTCTCGTACTGACCAATAGCAGAGTTGCCTAAATTCAATCGCATAAATACTTCACCTAGAAAGTCTTGGTACTTTTCTTCTAGTGCCATAACTAAAAAAGCAAGCAGTTCTGAAAATTCTTCTGCTTGCTCTTTTGTGTATTGTTTTACTGTTTGTAGGTATCTTTGCTCTAATTCATCACTTCTGTATATTGTCTGTGCGAATGAACAGGTGCATAGTGTCAAAAAGTCTTTGAACACTATCGTCAAACTTCTTGAACGGTCTAAAGATTGCAGTTTTGCCATAAATTCTTTTAAATAATCTATCTTTTCCATAAAAATACCTCTGCTAATACGAGATTGACACTCGTTGAATTCTTTTGAATTTTATATATATTTATATTTAAAATACTGTTTCCGTTTAATCTCGTTTATTCTAGATTCAGCAATTCTGTTTGAATGTTCAAAAGTGCCTGAAATAGCCATTTTTATTATTATAATTGGAATAAAGCACCCTGTACATATTAGTTTTGACTGTATTTTAAGGCTTTTTAACAAATTTATGACATAGGGGTTGAAATATTGCACCAATTTTGGTACAATATAAATATAAGTAAAGGATGATTAAAAATGATTGATAAAAAACATATAGGCACCAGTTTTGACAGTTTTCTTGAAGAAGAAGATATGCTTCAAGAATCAGAAGCTGTTGCAATAAAAAGGGTTATAGCTTACGCATTAGAACAAAAAATGCTTGAAGATAATATTTCAGTAAATCGCTTGGCAAAAGAACTTGAAACTTCAAGGACAGCTATCTGTCGCATTTTAGACCCTGAAAATACTTCAATCACATTGAATACAATAGAAAAAGTTGCTAAATACTTAGGGAAACGTATTATTTTATCTTTTGCATAATTCTTTGTAGCGTTTGATTGCAACATCTAAATCTTTTTGCGGTGTCTTTTGACTTTTCTTGATGAATGCGTGTAATAATACCATTGTATTATCTTCGACATAAAAGATAACTCTTGCAATTCCGTTGATACATTACTACGAACTTCTTCTAAGCCATTTGTGCCATGCAAAACTCTTGTCAAAGGCATACCAATCGGATAACCGTATTGAACAGTTTTGATATCAAATCCGATTGTACGCTTATCTTCTCTCGGTAAGTCCTTAAGCCATTCTCTAACAGGTTCATTACCTGAACTTGTCTTGTAAAAATATACGTCCAATGCCTCTGTTCGCTTTGTCATGCGTTTATTATAGCATAATTATGTTTATGTAGATACTTATGTCTCCATAAAATAACAAAAGATAACAACACCAAAAGTATTATGAATATTAAATTACAGACAAATTGTTATTTGTTATTTTGCAATTAAAGTTGATATTTTATTTAATAAAAATCTGTGTGTAATGGGTGGGTAATTGATATGTAGTTTAGGCTGTTTTTGAAAAGTTGCATAGGGCTAAAAATGTTGCAAATACAGTGTTTTTACACTTTAAAAATCCTCTGTCACGCATGATGTCGCGAGTTCGAGCGACCTGCGAGCAGAGGGCGGAGGCTTGACGACAAAATGCCAACGGCATTGAAGGCGTCAACCGTAGTCCCGTTTAACGCGAGCAGGTCAAGACAGCCTCGTGTTCCCGCCATTTAACAAAAAATAAAGTTCGTTTGTCGGACTTATTTTTTTGTCAAAAGTTGGAGAATAAATTATGTCGGCTTAGTAATGCCGACCTACGTTTGTCCATCGGCAGCTACATCTGCCGGTCTGTGTTTTATATTCCCATTATACAATTTCCTAAATTTTTCAAGTCCTGTATTCATTATTTTGAAATACTAAAGAGCAAAATCCTCCTAAATGCAACAAAGCCATAGACCATAATGTTACAAATAGCAAGAGCCGCCTTTTTATAAGGCGGCTCTTTTATATATGAAATTAGCAAATTATCACGTTTCAATCAATTAGCTCAATGCCATTAAAGCTTTAACTGAGCGCGCATTATCTCTGACTTCTTCATCAGAATGCATTTCAACAGTGTCTGTCAAAATTTTCAATGCTTCAGTCTTGTCCTTCAAGCCAAGTAATTCATTAATTGTGCTCATTGCAACCATTGTTGATAAATCATTGATACCTTTGCCTTTGTTGGTTATAACAACTGCAAGTGCATCATGTTCATTTTTCTTAATAAGAGCACGGGAAGTCATTTCACGGATTACATCAAGTGATGAATTTGTTCCAATTTCTTCCAGCAACTGGATTGATTCAGGATCTTTATGGTTTCCTAAACCTTCAATTATATTACTTACATTTTTAAGGTGTTTATTATTTTTACTCATTAATGCTGTCATCTTTTACCTCCCATTATGCTACTAATTTTGCAGCTTCTTCTGCCTGAGATACTTCACCTGCCAACATCGGTCTTATTTCTGCAATTGGCATATTTTCTACTTGTTTTGCTGTAATACCTTTTTCAAACATAGAATTCCATTTATTTACTACGTTGTTTTTAGCGTTAGATACAGCGCCGGTAAATGCCTCTTTTAGCGGTGCAAAAGATATTTCTGTATCTCTCATCTTTTGCCATGTATTAGCTACGCCTTCTTTCATTCTGCGCCCGAAAGCTGCTATTGATTCAATACTTGCTTGAATTTTTGACCCTAAGTTGGTCAATGAACCAACAAGTGCGCTTGCTTTCAGTTTTGTTGCACCTGTGAATGCAGGTTCTTTCGGTTTTGATGTTTCGAAAACATCTGCTGTTAATACGTTACCTTTGAAGGTGTTTGCTGCAAACGGGTTTGAAACGCTGTTTGCAGGTCTTGCTACGCTTGCTTCATGTTTTGAAGTATTGAAGATGCGTTCGCGAATGTTTGAAATTGATAAATTTGCCATATTTAATCCTCACTACTATATTTTACATATATAGAATATCATTTCATTTTATATTTTGCTCAACCTTTTGAATGATTATTTTAGTAAAATATTATACTTTAGTTGTAAAATATTTATGTTATAATCAAAATATGGGATATGAAAACTTAGAAAAATTAATTGACGTAGTAAGGACTTTGCGTTCGCCTGAAGGATGCCAGTGGGATAGGGCGCAGACACATAAATCTTTAAAACCTAACATGCTTGAAGAAGCTTATGAAGCTGTTGATGCAATGGACAGCGGCGATATGAAACACTTGAAAGAAGAATTAGGTGATGTACTTTTGCAGGTCGTTTTACATGCCCAAATCGCTGATGATGAAAAGGAATTTAACATTGAAGATGTGGCTAAAGGGCTTACAGACAAGCTTATTCACAGGCATCCTCATGTTTTCGGAAATACCAAGGTAAGTTCCACACAAGACATTATCAACAACTGGGAAAAGCTTAAGCAGGAAGAAAAACAGCACCGCAAATCCGCAATGGATGGCATTTCTAAATCCCAATCAGCTTTAATGAGTGCTCAAAAAATAAGCAAAAAAGCTGTTAAAACCGGGTTTGAATGGCCTAATGAAGAATCTTTATATGACTGTATTTATTCTGAATTTGAAGAATTTAAGCAGGCTGAAAAAGAGCAGGATAAAGACCATATGGAAGAAGAATTTGGCGATATCCTCTTTGCCGTGGTTAATCTTGCACGCTGGAATAAGATTGACGCTGAGCAAGCGCTTTTAAAAGCCAACAAAAAATTTATGACTCGCTTTCGTAAAATGGAAGAACTTGCCGTAAAACCCCTTGAACAATATTCTTTTGAAGAATACGATGCCTTGTGGCAACAGGCTAAAACTGCCATATTATAGTGTTTACCCGTATATGTAAAGATATGTAAAGTATGACAAATTCAAAAAAGCAATTTTCAAATCAAAAAATCCTTTATTTAAATATACCGGAAAGAGGATTTAAGATTATGAAAGAACAGGAATTAAATACATTAATGTCAGTAGTATCAGACCCTATCAACAATGTTTATAAAATCAATTCACGTAAGGATCTGGAAGAAATACAACGTATTATTCGTATTTTCAATATTTCTAAAGAACAGCATAACAAACACACTATGCTTTCTATCAAAAATCTTGCCACTTTCAGACTTGTATTAAGTAATAATTAATTTTGGTGCATACATAATATATTTGTTAAAACTCCGAAAATTCGGAGTTTTTTGTTTATGTACTTAACTTTAGTAATTCATAATCAGGACTTCTTCAGTTATTAAATTTTTATTGTTTATTTTGTAACTTGAATGATTGTAGTCAAAATTTAATTTTTCAATTCTGTATTTACTGTCATGTTGTTTTAACCAATCAATTAATATAGAGTTTTCTTTGCCTTTACACCTAATGACATTAGACAAAGCAAATCTGATATTCTTATTTGTAAGGTCATCGAGAAAATTCAGCAAATCCAATTCATCACCGGCATTCCAGCCGCCTTTTTCGTTATACTGGGCACAGGATATTAAATATGGTGGATCAACATAAACCAGACTATTTTCTGTAAGCTTAGAGAGAGAAAATTCCCGAAAATCCAATGCACTAAATTCATAATTGCCCCATGCCAGTCTGTTTATAAACCTCTTTAGCTTCATTTTTATGGTATTGTTAAAATCTCTTTTGCCGGGCGGAAGATTAAATTGCTCTTTGCGATTAAATCTTATCTGGTTGTTAAATGCATATACAATCAAAACGTAGAGCATTAAATAATACTTTTCATCCTTAACATCAGCGTTATTAAAATCTTCCCTTAAGCGTAAATATTTATTTCTGTTATATTTTGCCAGTCCCTTTGTTCCTGTTGTATTGTAATATGCGAACCCGTATTTGGCACTCTCCGATAAACCGTACTCCTGAATTATTTCATCAATATGTCTGAATAACTTTTCTTCCGGCTGAAAAAAATTTTCTAAAATTCCGATTAGATATTTATTTTTATCGTTAAATATAACCTTATCGGCTGCTGCATTGATACCGACATTTCCGCCGCCGCAAAAAATATCAACAAAGATATCAATATCTTTCGGGAACAATGGTAATATCTGTGGCAAAAGTTTATATTTTCCGCCGGTATAATTAAGAGGTGACTGTATAAGCTCTGTATTTGTATCTATTTGCAGCGGCATACAAACAATCTCTCCGTATTATCTCTTGTTTCTGATTTGCCTGTTGAAAACACTTTATAATCCTGTGTAAAAATCTCGACCTCGCCTTGGGTTTTCAAAATCCGTAATATATCATTATCTGACATTTTAGCGTTTGAGCGTGTAACGCCTTTTTTAGCCATATTATTGTATGATAAAACAATATACCGTGAATTTATATTTTTTATCAATCGTTTAAAAGTATCTGCCGCATTAACAGTGCAATATTCACTTTTCAATAAAGATCTATCCATTTTTCTTGCGCAACCGAAAACTTCAGGCTTTTTCCAACAAGCTACATTTTCCAAAAGATGATAAGCATCACAGTATTGTCTGGAATTATATGGCGGATCAAGATATACAACATCAGCAACAATCCGTGCGGCAAGCTCTGTTGCATCCTCATTGTAGATTTTATTCACCGGTTTTGTTTGATTAATTACAGGTATGCCAAGAATTAATTCCTTTTCCAGATTACCGTTTCTTCTGTAAGAATCATAATGCCCGCATGTATTAGAAATTTTGTCCATTGCATATAACAAAGACGTTATAAGTATATTTCTTTCTCTTTGGTTTATATTATGTTGATTATAATTACGTTCAATATCCTCGCGTATAAACCCGATTTTGCGACAATTTTTTTTATTAAAATATGTATCACTGTAATGTTTAGAAAAATAATTTTCTTCTACAGGCAAAAAATTATTATACTGATAAATAAAATCCATAAGTTTTGCATCAGAATATTCTTCATTGCCAAACCAGCAGTCATAACTAACATAATTACTATAGAGAATATCATTTAATATCAACTGTTTATCCTGAAAAACAGAAGCCACAGCGCCTGTTCCGGCAAACAAATCCGCAAAAACTTTAAAGTCGCCGCATTCTTTGTCAATTATACTTTTTATAAAATCATTCAACTTATATTTATTGCCAAGATAGCGTCTGCTGTTAATAGAAACTCTTTTAACCTCATCTGCGGCATCTACAAAATAGTAATTATTACGCTTTTTTAACGGCAATTTCCTGCTCCCTCATATTTGTAAATATCATATAATAAAGAATAAAAAGTTACATAAAATATTTCAGCGTCTTAATATTTAGCGGAAATTTTTAAACCCGATCAGAAAACCTTGCTAACCTGCCGTTTTGTCCAATGTATTTTATTCTAACAATTGATTAAATAGTATTGATAAAATAAGGAGGTTTAATTATGTTTTACAATGTTTTAAAAGCCAAAAAACTTGTCGATTTAGAAGAAGAAAAATTTCAACGCAAAGTGTTAATGGAGGATAATGATAACAGTTTGTCCATTATTGCAATAAAGAAAAATGAGATTATAGATACACATACATCAATATGTGATGCCGCAGTATATGTACTCGAGGGGAAAATAGAACTGCATTTTGATGCGGAAAAATTCAAAGTCGAAAAGGGTGAGATATTGATGTTTAAAAAAGATAAAGAGCACACTGTAGTTGCACTGGATGACAGCAAGTTTTTATTGATAAAAATTTAATTTTTAGTGCTTTAGTGCGTCAGATGACGCACTTTTTTATTATAAAATAACTATTTTTCTTCAGACTTTATTTGATTAAGCAAAATAAACAATTTTGTTAAAATATTTTAATCTAATATCTTTAAAAAAGGCAATAAATGATATTTTATTGTGTTTATTTTATTATGTGTAAAAATAGAAGGTTTAAAAATTTATGAATATTCAGTCTGTAAAAAATTATGTTACTGCTCCGCATACAGAAAATACAGTTCCTGAAAAAAAAGATAAAAATATTGTACCGGAAAATACTGAAGATAAAAATAAGGTATATTTAGACAAACAATTTGCAGGTACTGTTGTTGGCGCAGCACTATCCGCAGCAGTTCTGGGCGGTGCTGTTATGCACGGCAAAGGGCAGTCCGTAATCAAAAAACTTACTTCTGAAAATTCTAAATTGCAAACTACTGTTGAACATGGAGTTCAAGAAATTAAAAAATTGACTGAAAATAATGAAAAACTTAAAACCGTAAATAAAGTACTACAAGAAGAAATTCAAAAAGTAAAAGATAGACTTCAAGACTTATTTGAAGGTGATATTGCTCCCAAAAATGTGAGAGATGCCATTTATAACAAATACAAAACAAAAATTGACAACGGCAAGCTCAATTATGATATAGAAACCCCGCCAATTTCAGGAAGAATTACACCTAAAATTTATGATGATGCCATTGAGCTTCCTGAACATGCCGGTACAACAAACAGAATCGGTATGCAAAAACTCAATATTCCTCAGATTACAGATGACGGGCGTTTTGAATATAAATTGCCAAAATCAGCAGAAATGAAAATTACCCGCATGGAAAGCAAAGACTTTAAGCCGGTAAAAAATCAATTGACCAATATTACGGAAAGTTATGCAGATTCAGTCCAGTGGAACAATGATAAAATTGCACGTGATGTAATGCAAAATTTCTACGACGGACACGGTCAAACTCTGGATGGAGTGCAAATGACATTTAAGCCGGCGGCAAATGGAAAATATAAAATAAGAATAAAAGGCGACAGTACATATACCGTTGATAAAGCTGTGTATATCGGAGAATCTACCAAACGTGATAACGCCAAAGCTGCCGGCAATTACGGTGAAGGTTTGAAAATGTCAGTTTTGAAACTTCTGAAAGACAGCGGTGCTGATGAAGTCAAAATAGGTTCCGATAACTGGAAATTGACATACAACCTTCAAAAAGGTGACTTGTCAGATAAACGTGTACTTGCTTATTCCCTGGATAAAGTTGACAAATTTGACGGTAACTATATTGAATTTGAAACATCTGATAAAAATTTATTAGAAACATTCAGAAAAACTATAAATCGTTTCTATCATTCTAATAATACACATTTCAAATGCCCTGATTTTGAGAATGACTTAGTCGGAATTAAACTTCTAAAACCGGGCGAAAAAGGCGGACTGTACATAGCCGGACAACGTTTTGAATTTAATAACGATTTTGACGGACTGAAAGATATTGTGGTATTCATAAAAGAAAAACCGCCGGTTCATATTCTCGATCCTTCAAGAGATCGTACTTCAATAAATAGTAACCAGCTTGAAAGGATTGCTGAATGGCTTGCCACAGAAGCCCGCATGCCGCAAGAAGATAAAGTAAAACTATTAAAAGCTCTTGAACCGTACTGGGATAAAAAAAATTATTCCGATAATACTCCTGTAGATGACTTTTTGACAAACTTTCTTCTGTACGCAGGCGGAAATTGCAAAGGTGATTTGCATGTAAAATTCCCGTCAAAATATGTTGCATATTCTGCCTCCAGCAATGATGTAGTAAGAGATTTGAGAACGAATGGCTATAAAGTATGCAAAGATTATTTTGCAAGACTCGGTATGCAAACAATTCAAGCTTTGAGGGGTGATGCCAAAACTCACGAAGTCGTTATTCCTAATAAAAATCAAACAAAGAAAATTCTGATTCTTAAAGAAGCCTTGAACAGTTTGTCAGATTCTTTAAAAGGAACACATTTTGAACCGGATGAACTTGATGCAAAAATTTATATGTTTAGCAACAAAAGTAATAAAGATAAAAAATTATACTCTGATACCTTGGCAGAAGCTATCACAGACAGAGGCTCGTCAAAAGGATTTTGGATAGATAAAGATTTTCTGGACAATTCTAATTTAAGCGAAGTTTTAGAAACAGCTCTGCACGAATTGTCACATAAAGTAGGCGGCGATGAAACGGCTGAATTTTCATACAAACTTACAAATGTAAATCGTGATGCAATAGATCAAATTCTAACTGATATCCAAACAAGAAATAAACTACAGGCTCTAAACAGATTGTGGGATGAAATCAGCCCAAACACTGCGACTAATCATTAAAGTGTAACGGTCACCGTTGCGCCGTCATCCCGCAACAGCACACTAAGTGTGCTCTTATACATTGGAACGATATTGGTATGTTTTAAAGGGCAACATGGAAAATCCCACATTGCCTTATTTTTGAAATGAACTTAACGTCTTAGCGTCTTAACGTCTTAACGTCTTTTGAACAAGGCAACGCTTAAATCTTGCATTGCCTTATTTTTGTAAAGAACTTATTCCCTTATTCCCCTATTTCCTTATTCCCTTCCAGTAAGAGGCATAAAGCCTCTTACTGGGAAAAATCGCGCGAATCAGGAATTGGAAAATTAATCACCTAGGCAAACCGCGAGTAGGTGGCTGACGTGGCGGCCGTTGTTGCTCCAGAACGTGTTGGTAGGGTCGAAGTCGCGGTAGTACGCGTGGTCCTGGTTGTACTCCTGCCCGGACCAAACGTAGAAGTAGGAGGTTCCGCCAGGTGATTGGGCTGTGAAGAGCGAAGCTCGATCGGTATCCCAGTTTGCATTGGTTGTGCCTGAGCTGTTTATTGAATCTGCGTCAGGGTATATATACTCTGCTAATGCAGTTAGCTGTGCTTGGGTTGGCATGTTTTGTACTCCTCCACATGCTTTTACTGCGCCTGCCCAATAATCTGAATCATAGTAACATGCTTTTATTCCTAATTTGCCCTTTGATACAGCCTGTTCACATTCTGCTTTTGTCATCGGGCTATAGCCGCCGTTTTGTGGTCCTAATATCTGTGTTATGCACATTGTATCTTTTAACTCTGGTATCATGCAACCTGTTACGCCGGCTAATTGTTCTACGTTTATCTTACCTATGTCTTTACCATTTGTATTAGGATTTTTATTACCGGATACATCGTAAAGAATTGCCATTGAATTGCTTGTTGCGCTAAACTGGTTATTATACGGATCCTGTGTTGCATTCGGATTATATGC